>NZ_JBWKZL010000005.1:0-289920 GCF_059424475.1 Lysinibacillus sp. GW247-5R2A
ACACTAGGCTATTTAACTCCAGTGGAATTCAAGCAACAGACCTTATAATTTTTGTCCAGTTTAGTGTTGACATACCAACATTTCTTCACAATCTCAAAGTGATACTATTTAAATTTCCAATAAAAACATTTCATCTCTAAAAATCTATAGTGGTGAGATGTTTTTAATCAAACTTTCTTACAAATTATCAATTTTTATTATCAATCTACAACAATAGGAATAATTCAAGCTGTTTGGTACCAATTAAATTAAAATAGCTTCTTATATAAAATAGTTTTTTGGACCAACCCCCTGTTCTTCATAATTCAAAAAAGCAGAGCATAAAAACCCAATTGGATATTTTATGCTCTACTTTTTATAAGGCCCCCTCTTGATAAAACAATTTTAGAGAGAGTTGAGGCCAACTGGATAGATAACGTTACATGGACTATTAATACTGCCAGTCCATTTTTTCGATTAATCTGCTTGCAATATAAAGTGCTATTGCTGTAATTATAAAAGGAATAAATAGATGAAATACCCAATTATCTCCTAAAAAACCGAGCATAAATTGGAATAAATCAAATAGTAATGCAACACTTCCGTAGATAAGTACTACAATGAACGGATATAGACTTTTTTTTATTATTGCAATTATGGTCCCTACTATCAATAATCCTGTACTAAAAAATATCACAAAGCTCGCCTCATTTCTTTGGTTTATAGTTTACTGCGTATACTACAGTCCAGTAAGTGAATACAACCACCTCTTGAATGAAAACTCCTCCTAAGCCCCCAATCATCATAGAAGCCGCTCTTTTGCCTAGTGCAGTTACTAAGCTTTTCTTTGCGTACCTTATTAACGACTTACTAAATGTATTCGCAAAACTTCGCACTTGAGCCTTATAAGCTGTAAAAGAGCTAATTTTTTTATTCGCAATTTTTTTAAATGCTAATGAACCTGCGATAAAGGATAATGCTGAACTTGCTATTTTTTCACCGAGGTTTACAGGGACTCCCCAATTTTCTAACAGTTTTTTTAGTGCTTTTTTTGCTCCATATTTCAATTTAGCTCCAAGATTACTTGCAAATTCCCCATCCGGATCCACATTCATCACTGGATTATTATTCGCATAATTATAACCATTCAACGATAAAGGATTCATTGTATCGCCACGTACTGGATCTAACGATAAGAACACACCTGTATCTGGATTATAGTAACGAGACATTAAATAGTATTGTTTAGTATTTTCATCATATCGATAACCTGCATAACGATAAGGATTAATAGTTGCCATATTACCTTTTTGGCTCATAATATTTCCCCACGCATCATATGCGTATTCCGCCACAATGTCACCGTTACTATCTGTTAATGCTAATACATCTCCTCGATAATTTGTTAAGTAGTAGTATGTTGAGCCCAAATATGTCATTGTTAATGGAGAACCTTTATCATCATAGGTAAAGTTTTTTGTAATAACTCCACTTGCATCCTCTTCAAACAAGACTTGGTTTGTCAGACCATTATAACGATAATACGTTTCACCATTACTACCTTTACTATATACACGACGTCCATTTTCATCATAACGATAAGATGCAACTGTTGCACCTGTTAGAGACTTAATTTCTGTTAATTGATCAAAGGCGTTCCAAACATACTGGAAAACACCATCATTTGTCACATTTCCATTAGGACTCACAGTATAAGTCTGCTCACCAGCAGCCTTCATTTGATTCGCATTATTATAACTATAGTTAACTGTATATGCACTACCGTTTTGGAAAGTCGTTTTAGAAGTACGGTTTCCAGCTGAATCGTATGTGTAAGAGATGGATAAACCATTATTGTATTGTTCTTTAATTAGCTGATTTAAAGGATCGTACATGTAAGTGACTGTACCATCATCGTTGGTTACTTTGGTAATTTGCCGATTTTTATTATACTCATACGCATTTTGAAGCCAAGTTGTTGTACTATTTGTTTTCAAAATTTCTGTTTGTAATTGATCAGCATTATACTTATTTAAAATAGCTGCACCATTTCTGTAAGTCGTGCTCTCCAATAAGTTGTTTTTGTTCCAATTGAAGCTTGTTGATGATTGTCCATCAAGTGTAACTTCGGTTGTTTGGCCATTTTCATCCGATGCATACTCAATTGTATTTGTACCATATTGAATGCTTGCTAAATCCTTCTCATTTTTATAAGTAAACATAATCGAACGATTTACAGGTGCGTTAATGTTTACTCTTTGTAATAGTTCATTTTCTGATTGTGTATACGTAACTTTTTGATTGTTTAGAGTATGATTTATTACAGTAGTGGATAAACCATCTACTTGGGTTGAAAACTGATTAACCCCATCTACTTTCACAATCTGTGTATTGGTATCAGTTGAGGTAGTATAGTCGATTTTTGCACCTGTTGCTTTGATAACCTCTTTTAATGCTCCATCAGCATTATAATTATAGGTCGTTACTTTCCCCTCGGCATTTGTTTCTTTTTCGATGAAATTTTGTGCATTATAGCTAAGAGACATTTGTTGTTTACCATCAGCATTTGTCACAGTTGTTAAATTACTGTTGGCATCATAGCTATACGACGTTGTTTTATTTGATGTATCTAGTACTTCTACTAATTCATTTTTTAAATTATAACTATATCTCGTGATTTCCCCATTACCATCTTGATATGAAAGGATATTACCGTGAAAATCTGTTGTAGTTATAGTAGTTATATCTAATTGATTATCACGATAAGTAGTTGTTTTTTGATTATTAACATAGTTAGTATTATACGTTTCTATTTTCCCATCAGGATACTTTACTTGTGTCATATCCCCATGGTCATTATACGTATAGGTTGTTGTGTCCCCTTTAGGTGTTGTGGAGGTCTTCAGATTACCGTTCTCATAAGTGTTTGTTGTTGTTTGCTGATTAGCATCTGATTGCGTTAAAAGATTACTATATTGATCATACGTATAAGATTCTGTCACACCTTTTGAATCAGTAGTGCTTATTATATTCCCTTTTGTATCATACTTGAAATTTTTCGTGTAAGTAGAACCATCTAAATAGACAATTTTTTGTGAAAAAACATTATAGCTATTCTCATCTAGTGTATAGGTTGTTGTATCACCTGAAGGATCAAATATTTTCGTTACGCTAAAGTTGTTATTTAAACCATAGCGTGTAACTGTACCTTCAGGGCTAGTAACAGTTACTATATTGTTTGTTCGATCTAAAGAGTAATTGGTGATTGAATCTACTTGACCGTCTAATGAAGGTTCTGTTACAGACGCTAAATCCAATTCACTATTATATCCATAAAGCATAATCTTCTGATTACTATCAATAATTTTTGTTAACTGTCCATTAGTTGTGTAGTAGAAGGAAGTAGGCGTTGATGTTTTGTCATCGTTCTTATCTTTCTTAACCATTACTCGTGTTAAGTAACCATCTGTATAAGTATACTTAATATCCTGATCATTATATTTTGCATTCGTAATAAGCCCATTCGTATACGAAAACAGCAATTTTGTGCCTAGATTAGTACTGATAGAAGTAAGCTGATTTGATGTATCATAATTATAAGTGATTGTATTGCTATTTAAATCTTTTTGCTCTGTAATATAGGCTACTTCAATATCTGTATCACTAGTGCTTTCTCTAACTTTAAATGTTGTTGTGATACCAGTTTTGCTAGTCAGTTTAAAAGTGTACTTATCCACCATAACTAAACTATCATAATTACCTACTGGTGCAATATACTTATCTCCATCCCATGAGTAAACATGGACCGTACCATCTGCATCTTTATATTCGACATTAAAATATTTATCATTATAAAATAATTTCTCTGAACCTGTAAAACTCCAACCATAGCCAAATGGAGATTTTTCAAAATCCTTACTATTATATGTTCGAGTAAAATCTAAACCAAATCCTCCATAGTTGAATAAACTAAAATCTGTGTATTGAACAACATTATTATTTGTGCCTAAATTTACATAGTTCGTTCCATTTGAAATATCATGTGTGGAATAATCCCAATAATCTTCTAAACCTAAACGGTTAGGTGTTTTATAAGTAACGACAAGTTTTGGTTTATATGCGAGTGGGTTGGTTGTGCTTTCACTACTGATGAACTTTTTGTAAATCATGGTACTTTCTGAAGTGCTTTTTAATAATAAACCAAGATTCGATTCGGGATTATATAGCCATCCACTCACCATATTCGTTGGAATAGACCATCGTTTAATACCTTCTTCTACATTACTCGGTACTGAAGAGACTCCTGTAACAGTTGAAAGAGGTGTGGTATTATAATCTCCCCCTACTGTTGTCCAACCCCCTGCTGTTGAATAGTTATTCCATGTTGCTGTATTTTCATCCCATGAACGTTTCATAGCATGCATACTTAAATTAATAGGAGTTGGATCATTAGTTGAAGATAGATAAAGACTTACATCCGCAGACATAATAATGCTTTTTTCTGGAATAGGTGTTACATCAAACTTCAATAAACTTCTAACAATATTCCCGTCTGTGGCTGTACCTGTACCTAACTCTGTATCATTTCCTCCAGTTTGGGTTGGGAATTTTTTACGTATTGTTGTATCAACCATTTTAGAGTTTCCTTGGATACGTACAATTGTTGGATCAATGACAATAGGGTATTGTCTTTTAGTATCCTGTAGCCAAGCTGTATCTGGAGTTAAATCAATCCATAAAGTATGTTTTCTTTTCGTGTTTTTAACGTGATATTATAGGATTTTGCTTCCTCTGGTATAGAATTTGTACTGTCAATAGATTGAAAGCCTACAGGTTTATAAGCATCATACATAAACGGTGCTTCTATAACATAAACCAACTCACCCGTTTTGGCGTCCTTTAAATGGATTTGATTATTAATTTGTTCATATGTCAAATTTTCAAGGGATAGTTGATATGAGAAGGTTTGTGGTAACCCTTTTTCGGGCTTTTTGTTAATTATAATATCTTCTTTTACAAAGTTTTCTCCAACAGAATATGTAGTCGAAATATTATCAAACACATTTTGGTACTCAATTTGATTATCTGTAGCAACCCCGATAACCTCTTTAGCAGGAATTATTTCATCTTTTTGTTCAATTTCTTTTAATCCAATATTAAGGTTGTATTGGTTATCCGCTACTTGTACGTTGTTCGTTTCCTCTTCAAGTTTTTCATCAAATGTCACAGCAAAGGTATTGGCTTTATTTTCAAATTGTCCTTTGCCATTATTTTTCTTTTTTTGTAGGTCGTTATCAATATCTTTCCAGTTACCTTTACTATCTTTAAAATGAATAGGTGCTTCATATATTTCAGTTGTATAAGTACCATCAGAATTGTTAAACGTTTTAGAAGTTTGCGTACGTTCTCCTACTACTTCGGTTTTCTCGTTTCCTTTCGTATTTTTTTTGGGATTTTCTTTGGCAGCAACACTTGCAAAATTCCCAAAAGGAATAAAGGCAATGAACATTGCCAAAACAATCAATTGAATGAAAATTTTCTTTAGCAATTAGTTTCCTCCTAATAATTGTGATTTTTGAAACATTATCTATTATAGATAGACAATCACTATTAAGATGGTGCTAAACTAACCGTTTTAGGTAGTACATTATGGGAATTAATATATATAAAGGACTATATGTATATGCATAAAAATGATTAAACCATAAATCCTATACCGTCAAAAGATTTACATTAAATATCATGCGTAGTTCGCATCTAACTAAAAATCCCTTCATTCACACGAAATAGACTGCAAATAGATTGCACTATCGTGTAGATGAAGGGTTGTTCCAATATAAGACTAAATTTTAGATAAACTAGGTTTTTTTCTTCTGGTAATCATAAACGTATAAAAACTTCACAAGTAATTAAATTTTCGACCTTGGTATGTATAACAACATTTTAAATGAAACAATGTATATTGAAAAAATTTTTAAACTAAATAAAGTAAACTACCATTAGTTTATAGACTAATGGTAGCTTACTTTATAACTTTGCACTATAAACAGTAGGTTTTAAATTTAAGGGGCTTTTAGGTCACCTTCTATTCTAAAGAATTTGCCACAATTAAATTCATGGTTATATTCATAGACTCTATATAATTCGTAGTTACTTGCATAAATTGAGGAAAATGCCCGTTCATTAGCTGATATCATAAACGACGTATTGATTCCACCTTTTGTTGTTTTAACCTCTCTATGTATAGAAGTACCATCCTTTTTAATAGCTTCTATATCGTACCCAGCTCCATCACCTTCTATAAAAGAAGTATGATTTGTATCGTAACCCAATACATTTTGGAGATGGTTAATTACTAATAATTCACCTTTCAGCCCAAGCTCAGAATTTTTTTACTATTCTCAGTATAATCTATTTTAGTAGCAAAAAAGTTTCTGGATTCGCTTATTTTGTTTGGCATTGAACTAGGTGGGTTGGTTTCTGTTAAAAGATCCTGATCCAGACCTATATTCTCATGATACTTTAGGCATTTCCCCATGCACCTTCGACCATTACATTCATATAATTAGATGGAAGGGAGTGACATAGTGCCTTGGCAACATAAAATTTACTATTTAATTGGGCAACCGGTCGGTGTTTCATTGATGAATGGGCAAGGAACATCTGGTGTTCTTTGTGGCGTTTCAGGTGGGAAGCTTCTTGTCCTCGAATATTTGTATCAAAGTCAATTTGCTTTAAAGCAGTATGATTTTCATATGATTCAAGATGTCAATGGTTTTCCGCCCTGTCAAACGCGGCAGCCGTTATATTAAAAACATCCGTGTAGGATGTTTTTTTGATGGCACCATTTAATATTAGTTACTTGGATGATGATCGCTCCTCCATTTGAATTTTATACATACAATTGATATGGAGACCTTTGTGGGATACTGTGGAAATGGAGGCAATTTCAATAATTATAGTGGCGGAAATGATGGCAGTGGTAACAGCTCCACTTTCGTGCTTATCGTTGTCCTATTCATTCTTCTCATTATTGTTGGCGCAGGCTTCATTTGCTAATGGTCATATGAAGGCTTTAGCTTCTGTTTATTTCGAATGATGATGAAGCTTAAAGCCTTTTTTATTCCCCCTTCCCAATTTCTAACCTGTTATGAGATAATAAAAATATATTTCTTACGCCATTGAAGATAGATAACTATCTCCAAATGATAACTTAACATAATAATAGTATTGTAAAGTTCTTTCTACTTTACATGACACTCCTTTATTGGTTCTAGGGGTCACTTTCATCCAAGTGGCCTCTTTTTGCATCCTTTTACTCTATTATAGATTTTCTAGAACTATCGTTTTAGTAGAGAGGAGGAAAACAAATGGGCATTAATTTAAATTTTTGGTCCTTTATTTTATCTTTAGGTTGCATCCTATTATTTTTTCTGTCTGGTTCCCTCAAAGACTTTTTTGTCACCTATGTCCACCTTCACCCTTTGACACTAACATTGCTATTGTCAATCGTTTGCTTCTACCTAAGTGTGGTAGGAATGAAAGATGTCAGAAATTTAGCGACCTTGCTTAGAGGCATTGTGACAATGGCTTTAACTCTAATTCTAATTGTGAGTATCTCTTTTATTTTATTTTTTGGTAATTTATAAAGTAAATGAACGCCAGCCTGCATGATTATTAAACAAGCCTTCTTGACGAACGTTTGTTCTATGTATACAATAATAAAAAAGGAGGCTTGTTTATGCAAGACACAATTAACATTGAATTAGTACATTTTTCAGAAGACTATGCAGACCAGTTAAATGAGTTTGAATTGCCCGTAGAACAGCACCAATTTACTGCCTTACCAAAAGAGATGACAATCGAAAAAGTGGGACAGTACCCTATTGTGATTTTAAATAATAAAATACCTGTTGGTTTTTTCGTACTTCATACAACTGAAAGAGTACAGGAGTATTCTAGCAATCCACAGGCGATGTTACTTACCGCTTTATCTATGGATCATAAACAGCAAGGTAAGGGTTATGCAAAAAAAGCAATGCTTTTACTGGCTGACTTTGTCAATCATGAGTTTAAAGAATTTAACGAAGTAGTGTTAGTGGTAAATCACAAAAACATCGCTGCGCAGAATTTGTATCTCAATGTAGGTTTTGAAGATACTGGTGAAAGACGAATGGGACCAATTGGTGAGCAAATAGTGATGCAATTGCACCTTTAAGGAGACAGTCACTCATTTTCGATGTTCAAATGAGTGACTTTGTCATCCGCTGTCATTCGTACCCTTCATTATTAGGCACTACATTCATCCTCTCGATTTTGCATTAAATACCGCTAGTGCCATCCACCTCAATATAGCCAGCATAAATATATTTCAATGCGATATGTTTCGTTGTTGTAATCGTTTCAAGCAGAAGTTCCATCTCATTCATCTCTTTAATAATGCCACCATATTGCACAAAATTAGCCTCTTCCCAAATAGTTAACATAATATGGTTACGTTCTGTTAATGCGCGTGTGATGATTTGCTGTAATTCCTCCAGTTCCCATTCTGCACGTTCCCGTGGTGGTTCTGTCAGTACCTCTTGCTTCCACTTTTTCAAAAGCAGTAAATGCTCTGGAAGCATCATCGATGTCCATTTCATAGCTCCTCGATCTCTCATCATCTTATCTCACCCTTTCAGCTCAGTTATGGGGGACGTTTGCGAGAAAATTTCAACATTAAAAGTCATGACTGCTTTGCTAAGACTTCCACGCCCTCAAAACAAAACGTATGTTCCGTTTCATTATACGCACATACGTCCTTAAATAGCGGTGGTAATTTAATACAATTCCTCTAGTCCAAGCTTGCTAACAGTTCTAAACAAACGCTAGGCATTTGTATAAGTCTATAAACATTTCAATCATAATCTGTGATGATGATGAATATCACAATTTTAGTGAGAAAGGATGTAAGTATTAACACAAATGTCGATTATACATCGCCTTCTGCAGAGTTCACCTTTGATGTCAACAAAAGTACGCTTTTTAAAAAAGATGCACGAAATTACATTAATATCCTTGGCGTAGAACAATTAAATACATTAGAAAATACATCTTTACTGGATATTTTTTTAAGTAAAGACAATGTCATTGAGCCACACTATCACCAAAATGCAGCTGAGCTTGTCTATTGTATTTCTGGTGCAGCAACGGTTTCCCTATTAAATCCCTTTACAAAAAAACTTCAAAACTACCCGATTAAGCCTGGGCAAGTAGCTAATATCCCACAGGGCTGGTGGCATTATGAGGTTGCCACAGAGGATAACACCCATTTACTTGCTATCTTTGACGCTCCAACACCAGAGGTTATTTTAGGCTCCGATATATTGAAATTTACACCTACCAATATTATGGCGCATACCTATTGTTTAGATGAGGAACAATGGAAGAAAACCATTGCACCAATTGTTCCATCTACTTATATTGGGCCACCAAAAGGCTGTAATCGAGTGGAATCGGCAACTGATAATTCTTCATGCAAGCACAAGAAGCCATCCATGAAACCATGTCCATACCCAAACCCCTACTCTTATCCATATCCATACCATTACCCTTCCCCACATATGTATCCGTATGGCACCTATTATTAAAATGCCCCTTGTATTAAACTTTTATTGTAAAAGATGAATAGAATGTCATAAACTGTTCCATCCTAATCTTAGATAAATACTAGGAGTTAGGAAGTGTCACAATAACGATGATAAATGACAAACTAGCATCATTACAATTTAAGGAGATGTTTAGGCTTTGGTCACAGCTCGGTGTCAATCAAAGCTATATTGCTTCAAGCCATGCCTTTTTTAACCATACCCGAGATAAAAAATTAAAGATTATGATCTTGGAATTCATTCAATGTTTAAAAGAGGAAAATAAACAGCTGACATTATTATTAAAGGAAAATGGCGTTCTTGCCCCCACTACAACTATGGCATACAGTAAAATGAAAATGACGGATATACGTGGAAAATCCATCATTAATGATAGTGAAATTAGTGCCATTTTATCTATGAATATTGCTTCCTCTTTACTTGCTGTAAGCCAAGCATTGGAATTGTCAGTAAAGAAAAAGCATCTTGCCAAATATGGTGAACTCCATATGCGCTATGCTATACTTGGGTCTAAATTGATTGAACTGAGTAAAATTAAAGGCTGGCTTCTAGCACCAGCCCAATAAAAATGGTTGGCTGAACAATCTAATCATTCATCACGCTGCACATTATTAAATCTACTTTTAATAGTGTGTTTTTTTGTACATGTTAAGTTTACTATTAAACAATAGCAAAACCACCTACTCGTTAAGTGTAGGTGGTTTTAACATTCCATCCTCTTCTAGCGACTTCTTACAAACAGGAGCTTATACCATTGATTTACGAGGAACGGTAACACGGATAGACTATAAATAAAGCCTAATTGGGCGATTGTTAATGGAGCCACTTCAAAGACCGTTGTTAGCATTGGCATAAACAATACAATGTGCAAGCTTAGGACACCGATTAAAAATGCAATCCATGCATATTTATTCGAAAAGACACCAATCGTAAAGATCGATTGTTTGGCTCTGGAGTTAAAGCCATGCACTAATCTTGATAAACAAAGTGTTGTAAACGCCATTGTACTTGCCGTTAATGTATCGCCAGTAGACAATCCAATTTGAAAAGCAATGATGGTGGAGATGGCAATTAAAATTCCTTCTAGCACCACCTGTGTCGTAAATGATTTATTTAATAGAGGGGTATGAACATTTCTAGGCTTGTCCTTCATCGTTTTCTTATTATTCGGCTCTAAACCGATTGCGATTGCTGGAAGACTATCTGTTAATAGGTTGATGAATAATAGATGGACGGGTGCAAAAGGAACTGGTAAGCCGAGTACTGTAGCATATAGCACTACAAATATAGCTCCCGCATTTCCTGATAATAAGAACAAAATGGCATTTTTAATATTTGTATAGATGCTACGACCATTGGCGATTGCCTTGACAATCGTAGAAAAATTATCATCTGTTAAAATCATGGACGAGGCATCTTTTGCGACCTCCGTCCCAGTCACTCCCATTGCCACCCCGATATCTGCTTGTTTTAGCGCTGGCCCATCATTGACGCCATCCCCCGTCATCGCGACAACATGACCCTTATCCTGCCACGCTTTGACGATACGAATCTTTTGAGCAGGTGTAACGCGCGCATACACAGAATAATCATCTACTTTTTCCTGTAGCTCTTGATCTGTGAATTTTTCGAGAGCATGTCCTTCAATGGCTTCTTCTGGATTGTTTAAAATCCCAATTTGTTGGGCAATCGCTGTAGCCGTAATTTTATGGTCACCTGTAATCATAACTGGCTTAATGCCTGCCTTAATACAATTTTCTACAGCTTCTTTGGACTCTTTTCTTGGTGGGTCCATCATAGCCACTAAGCCGACAAATATTAAATCTTTTTCTACTCTTGTATCAATTGTTTGCTGCGGTAAAACATCTTTGTAGGCAATGGCTATCACCCGTAAACCATTCCTCGAAAAATCATGATTGACCGCTTCGATTTTTTGGCGATGCTGAGCTGTCATCTCAAAAATGCCTGTTGCCGTTTTTATTCTAGTCACTTTAGGCAAGAGTACATCTAATGCTCCTTTAGTAATCATAACAGGCTGTTTATCTATTTTATTTACAGTACTCATAAGCTTTCGAGCTGAATCAAATGGAATTTCAGCTAGTCTTGGATATTGCTCGCGAACCAGCAATTCATCTAAGCCGTAATGCTTTCCTAATTTCACAAGCGCTATTTCTGTCGGATCACCTATTTCCTTGTGAGCACGCTCGACAGCATCACTACATAACAGTGCCTTTACCATCAGTTCTTTTTCCACTGAATTTGTTGGGTTTAGCCAATCATGAGGAATTTTTTTCTGATCGACAAAAACCTCCTGTACAACCATTTTATTTTCTGTTAAAGTACCCGTTTTATCAGAACAAATAACAGATACACTTCCTAAGCTTTCAACCGCATAAAGCTTCCGGATAATGGCATTTTCCTTCGCCATCTTCTGTGTACCGAATGCTAAAACGATTGTAACAATGGAACTCAAAGCCTCAGGAATAGCTGCGACAGCTAGAGATACCGCAAACATAAAGGATTCTACTAATGCTCGTCCACGAATAAGATCAATTGTAAAAATGGCTAAGCAAATGATGGTAATACCTAATGCTAATTTTTCACCAAATTGATCCAGGCTAATTTGTAAAGGTGTTTTCTTTTCCTTAGCCGTATCGAGTAAATTAGCAATTTTCCCGATTTCAGTCTGCATCCCGATAGCTGTAACCATTACAATACCTCGTCCATTGGTCACGAAGCTACCTGAATACACCATATTTTTCTTATCGGCAATCGTAACATTGTTTTTTCGAATAGGGTCAGTACTTTTGGCAACGGCAATTGATTCTCCGGTAAGAGAGCTTTCATTGATGTGCAAATTATGACTTTCCAATAGTCTGCCATCTGCATTAATGTAATCGCCAGCCTCTAACATAAGAAGATCCCCCACCACAATTTCCTCAGAAGGAATTTCCATCAGCAGATTATTACGCATTACTTTGGCAATCGGCGAGGTTAGCGCCTTCAGATTGTCTAAAGATTGTTCAGCTTTCACATGCTGTACCGTGCCTAAAATAGCATTTAAAAAAACAACAATCATGATGACAATTGTACTTTCTACCTCTCCAAGTAGAAAGGAAATGAAGGCAGCGACCAATAAAATAATGACTAATAAATCTTTGAATTGACCCATAAAAACAGCCAATGTACTAGTCTTTTTACCTTCTTCTAATACGTTATAGCCATAGACTTGTTGCCTCTTTTGAACATCCCCATCGGTCAAGCCTTCTGTGGTGACGTTCAATATCTTCATGACTTCAGTAGACGATTGTTGATGATATTCAGTCATAGGGTTCTCCTTCCATTCACAAGATTTAAAGGTCACATACTATTTTCTGGAAAATAATAGGCACCATAAAATCTCAAACTTCATCAGTCTGTGTGAAATTCATTAACTACAACAATCTATTCCATAGATATCTAGAGTATGATTATAAACTAGTGAGAAATTAATTTTTAAAGAGAAAACTCAAATAGATTCGCTTAGACAAAAAAAAGCATTGGGAATGGCTTACTTTCCCAATGCTTATAAAAGCAGTTATGATTGTATGGGTCTCTCTTTATGGGCCACTAATAAGTAATCCAGGGCACTCATGCGCGTAAGCTTGTGCGTGAACTTAATGGCATCTGCATGAGAGGCAAATGTAAAGTGTTCGAGTTCGTCTGTTGGTATAAAATGATCGACTGTTTTCCGAGTCAATTTTCGTACAGATAATGTGTGTGAATCCTCTTCATATAATATGATAGCACCTACATTTCTATAAAAAGTTTGATCAATCGTCGCGATGACTTTGACATTTTGAAAATCGGTTAAATCTACTTGCATCTATTACCAACCTCCTCTATCCTTACATTCGCTATCAGGCTGCTACTATCCTGCTATAGCAGGATCATTTTGGATAATTACACCATTTATGATGAATGATGCTGCACTGATGAATAATCCGCCGAATGCTCATGTGAGACAGGCGCTCTTTTAATAGAGAAGATAGCACATCCTAAAGCACAGAGAACTAATAGAGTTCCGAAACTTGCTAAATGCATGACAGATCCAGTAAAGGCAAAGACGGCACCACCCAGCGCTGAGCCGATGGAAATCCCGATTTGAAGCGCAGCGGTATTTAAGCTTTGCTGTATATCGGATGATTGAGGGTCTGCTTGAATTAAATAATTTTGTAATGGCGGTGTTAAAGCCCAGCTCAATGCTCCCCATAAAACAGTAAACAGTAAAAAGACCGGTAAGGCAATGACTGTATAAGGGATACTAAACAACACAAGCGCAAATGTAGAGACGATTAAAATAAGGGCTTTACTTGTCCCGATTTTATCGCTCACCCAACCACCTACAGCATTCCCACTGACAGAGGCAATACCAAAGATTAAGTAACAAATACTAATCCATGAAGCATTCATATCAAAGGCTTCTACTAAAAAGGGTGTTAAATATGCGTAGAGCATATAATGACCTGCTAGCATAAACAAAGTCGTTAATTGCGCTGTAAGGATTTTTAAATTCGCCAATGATTTCATTTGCTTCTTCAGTGGTACGACTTCTCCGATTGGCATTTTGTCTAATAACACAGCTATTAAAACCATTGAGATTGTTGAAAGAATACTAATGCCTAAAAATACGGCTCTCCAACCGAAAGCTTCCGTAATAAAAATCCCCATTGGCACACCGATAACAAGTGCAGAACTTACGCCCATAAAAACAAGCCCCAATGCTTTCGCACGGTGTCTAGGCTCTACAATTCTCGTTGTAATCGTTAATGATAGAACGATGACTAATGCTGTACTCATCGCTGTAAAAATTCGGGCAATTAGGACAACGGTGAACGTTGTACTAAAGAAGGTCATTAAATTACCTAATGTAAAAATAAATAAGGATATAAGGAATAAGCGTTTTCGTTCTACCTTCGCTGTCAAAGATAGTAGAACAGGCGCTGAAATCGCATAAACAAGTGCAAAAATAGTGATTAATTGCCCTGCTGTTGCTAAAGAAACATTCAAATCCTTTGCAATATTTGGTAGGATTCCACCTACGATTAATTCAACTAAACCTACTGCAAAGGTAGTCACCGCAAGAATATAAACTCTCCAATTCATTGAAATCTCCCTTTCGTTACATTTTCACTTTTATAGGAGATTTTTCATCAGCCATGATGTGCCTATCCAGATTTTGCAGAAGAACTTGCCACATAAGCTCTACTGCACAATCTGTAACATATGTTTGGGGGCTGCATGAGCTTGATTCAGCAGACATTTCTATATCAACATCATGGACTGCAGCAAAATAAAAAAATCCTGACTACAAAAATGAAACAAAGTTTTGTAGTCAGGATTTTATGGTTCCTGGTAGAGACCCTCAATCCATATTATTGAGGTTATACAGTTCAAATATTTACTTTAGCTATAGTAGCACATGAAAAATTTATTGACAATACCTTTTTTTCATAGAGTTCATTTCATAAAAATTTCGTTTACTCGAGAGAAAATTTCGATTTTCTGCTTATAATTTGATGAATTTGACCATACATAATAACATACAATAACTATTTTACGAGGTGATTGTTTGCGAATAGTAGGATTTGTATGCTATTTTTTATTACTATTTTATGGTGTTGAATTAGTAGCCGAAGAGCTCACAATCGAGGAACCAGCTCTCAGTTCTCACATAAGAAGTAATCAAACCCCTATTAAGGAAACCGTTGAAAATTCAATGATTTGTGTTTATTATCCCTCATATAAAATATGTAAAGATGTACCGTCCAATAAAGAGAAAGAGGCCACTATTAAAGTAGCCTCTTAATCATTTCTTATTTTGAGCCAACATGAAAATGCTTAAATGGATAGACGATTAATTTCGACTCGCCATAAACAGCATCCTCTGAAATTAAACCATAATGGCGACTATCACTACTTTTTAGGCGATTGTCCCCAAGCACAAAATACATGCCCTTTGGCACCTCTTTTTCATTCACTAATTGCTCTAATGTAAAGTTTTCAGTAATGCGTAATTGGTTAGGATCATCTGTTTCACGATTGACGTAATCTTCTTTGTAGGCTTTGCCATTCACATACAATACATCATCTTTCATTTCCACCTTATCACCTGGTACACCGATGACACGTTTAATATATAGTTCATCTTCTACAGGTGATTGGAAAACAATTTGATCGAAACGTTCGATTTTACTTGTTTTACTTACAATAATCACATCTTTATCATGGTAAGTCGGGTACATCGATGCCCCCTGTACTTTAATGGGCGCAAATAAAAATTGCTTACAGCCAAACACGACAATTGCTGTAATGACAATAATTTTGATGTAGGATAATAGTTCTTTTTTAAAGCTTGTTGTTTTTTCCTCTTGCATGTTCATTCCCCGATACTGTTTTTTTAATAGTATAACATTTTCTATACTTCATTGACGAATGAATCACATAAATTGTTTCATTCGCCATAAAAAATAGACAAGGCTACTATGTAGCATTGTCTAGAAATATCTGATTTAGTTTATTTGCCAATTAAGAATGGTTAGATTGTGGAGCAACCTGTTGCTGCTCGTTCAATAAATCTACTGCTAATACGATACCCACTGGTAATGCAATTGCTAATAAAATTGTGCCTATAATCATCACAATCACTCCTTTGAACCATTTCTAATGTCAGTATACAACGAATTTTCAGATATTTCAAGAAATATAGATAAATGATTCATAGCAAAAAAAATCATTCAACTAGGCATGCACCCTACATGAATGATTTTTTATGCACTACATAAATAATTTTAAACATAATACTTGTAGGCCTCTAATAGTTGAACGGACTGGATTTCTTCGCGTTTTGCGTTTAGGTACATAGCTTTGCATGCAATGATTAAGAGCTGTATACCTAAGGACCTGGGTCCTCCCATTCATTCATCTCCCTCCCTTCGTGGCCAGAAATTTTACATATATATTATACTTATTGTAAGCAAAAGCTTACTTGCCTTGTAAATGGGTTTTTAGATCGGCTTGTATTTTTTGAAGCTCTTCCTCGTTCGGAATGTAGTACCAAATGCGGTTAATCCTTTCGCCATCACCTTGTTCAAATGATAATTGCTCAATACCCTTATCCATTTTCTTATAAATACCTTGAAGCTGAATAAGCTCTTTTACAGAAAAATTCATGCGAACGTTATCGCCTAAAACCGTCAGCATATCCGTTGCCTTTAATAATGTAGACGGAGTTGAGGCCTTTTTCATAACCGCTTCAATAATTTGTCGTTGTCGAATTTGACGTCCAAAATCTCCTCGTGGATCTTCATAACGAATACGGGAAAAAATAAGTGCTTCATTACCATCTAATGTGATTTCTCCTTTTGGGTAATGATATTCGTCATAGGTTAAATCCATATCATTGTTAATGGTCACGCCACCAAGCGTATCTATAATTTGTAAAAAGCCCTCCATATTAATAAACACATAGTAATCAATCGGTATATTTAGAAAATTTTCTACCGTATCTACAGCCATTGGAACGCCACCAAAAGCATAGGCATGATTAATTTTATCAACGGTATCATGACCGACAATTTCTGTACGCGTATCACGGGGAATACTAAGCATTTTCATTGTTTGCTTTTCCGGATTCACAGTAATCACAATCATCGTATCAGAACGTCCACTATCATCTTTTCGTTCATCTACGCCGAGCATCAGAACCGAGAAAGGCTCTTTTTTAATCACTGTTTTTTCTTCTAGCTGTGCTGCATCTGTTGTTTGTAAAAGTGGTGTATTTATTTTGTTCATTGTTTTTTGGATGGTAAAGTAGGCAGTTCCTATAAAAATTAAAAAAATAGTTAGTAGGCTACCAACGATCCACAGCCATAATTTTTTCTTGCTCTTTTTCTCTTTAGAGCGTTTCATGTTTTTTTCCATACGTTAGTCCTCTCTTGCTTAACAATTTTGCCCCTCTTTTTGACGTATTAGGTTGGAAAAAAGTTTATCTAGTCTACTTATATGCATATTAGACGAAAAAAAGACGTACACTAGTATTTACTTTATTTACCCCAAACTATTCCCACATTTGTTATGTCATTCCCTTTTCTATTGTATGTTTCTCCGCTTTAATAAATTGAAAATTCATTATTGTTGCTTTATACTATTTTTAAGATACAGCGTCTCTATATTAGAAACGTTTTCCCAACTTATTATTGCTTAAACTTTAGGAGGAATTGCCGAATGTTTCAAACAAGAAGAGAGAAGTTAGTTTCCCGTATGCAGCAGCAGCACGTGGATATAGCTATTTTGGTACCAGGGCCAAATATGCATTATTTTACTGGTCTTCATCTAAAGCAAAGTGAACGGCTAACATTTGCTGTTATAACGGCTACTAATGATTTATATTTTCTTTTGCCACAAGTAGAACTAAATAAAGTTGATCTTAGCAATAGTGGCGTTATTTTATCCTATTCCGATGAGGAAGGGCCTACACAGATGATTCAGCGACTAAAAAAGGAAATGGGAACATTGCAGACCATTGGTGTAGAATTTGACACTATGCGTGTCCATGAACAGAAATCGATTGAAATGCTTACATATGAAAACTTAACTGATATTGGCGAGTCCATTCGCGAATTACGCATGAAAAAAGATCAGCAAGAACTAGCCTATATGCGGCAGGCTGTACAAATTGTCGAGGAAAGTCTTGCAGCTACTTTACCAACGATTCAAGTGGGTGTAACAGAAATGGAAGTAGCAGCTCAATTGGAATATGAAATGAGACGTCGTGGCTCAGAAGGAACACCTTTTGGCACTATTGTTGCTTCAGGCTATCGTGGTGCACTTCCACATGGCAGAGCAAGCACTAAAAAAATAGAAGCAGGCGAATTCATTGTCATTGATTTTGGCGCTATTTATCAGGGCTATGTGGCTGATATGACTAGAACAGTAGCTTTAGGAGATGTATCTCCAACGTTACAAAACATTTATAGCCTTGTTAAACAAGCCAATGAAGCAGCGATAGACGCTATTAAGCCCGGGATGACTGCCCAAAGCCTAGATAGCATTGCAAGAGAAATTATTCAAGATGGTGGTTATGGTGACTATTTCACGCATCGACTTGGTCATGGCATTGGTTTGAGCGCTCACGAAGAACCTTACTTAATGCAACGTAACTCACTTGTGTTAGAAGAAGGCATGGCATTTACTGTGGAGCCCGGGATTTATATACAGGATGTTGCCGGGGTTCGAATCGAGGATAATCTCATAGTTACGAACAATGGTTACGAGAATTTAATGACCTTTTCAAAAGAATTAATCATTTTATAAGGCTGGTGAATGCAATGATGGATATGATGACCATTCAAAAGGATATGCCCCTGTTAGAGCAATATATATATTTGAATACAGCTGCCGCTTCGGCCATGCCTCAGCCTGTAGTGAATGTGATGACAAGCTATCTTCAAAAACAGGCGAGTATCGGCCCTTATTTACCTTCTTTTCGTAAAGAAACGTATGAACAGGTAGAGCAAATTCGGGAAAAAACGGCTTTATTTATTGGTGCCAAAAAAGAAGAAATTGCCTTTGTGCCAAATGGGTCAATGGCTATAAATTATATTTCAGGTGGCTTAGATTGGAAATCAGGTGATGAGGTGATCGTCCTTGATACAGAAATGTTAAGTAATTATGTACCTTGGCTTGCCCTTCAGCAACGAGGAGTTCACTTAAAAGTTTTGACAACGAATGCGGACTATTTGGTGGACTTACAAGAGCTTGAACAGCTCATAACACCTCGCACAAGATTAATAGCCTTTGCCCATATGTCAAACGCGGCAGGTGCCCTTCAGCCAGCAAGGGAAATCTGTCAGCTTGCTCAACAATACAACGTGCTTACGTTCATGAATGCCAATCAAACAGTCGGTTTACTTCCTATCCATGTGGCAGAGCTAGGCTGTGATTTTTTAGTCGCTAGTGGACGAAAGTGGCTACGAGGTCCAGAAGGCTCTGGTCTTTTATATGTACGACAAGCCTTGATTCCAACTATTACCCCTATCATGATCGGCTGGGGTAGCACGAACTGGGATTATGAAAACAACGATTACTCATTCGTAGAAACAGCTAAACGTTTTGAGCCAGGCTGCCCTGTCATTCCAAGTATATTAGGGTTAGGGGCGGCCATCGATTACGCAAATGCGATTGGTATGCAGCCAATATATGAGCGTGTGCAACAGCTGACGAAGTATTTAATCGAGCAGCTTAAAACGATTCCAGGGATTGTTCTCTATGGCCCACAAAATAGCGAATATCGATTATCGGTTACACCGTTTAATATTGAGGGACGTGCTCCAGATGATGTTACTAATTTTTTAGCGGATCGAGGCATTATAATAGAAGCTGGGACGTTTATGGCTAATACTATCATGGAGCGCAATCATATTCGTAAAATGGCTCGCTTTTCACCTCATTATTTTAATACTTTTGAAGAAATCGATAGCGCGGTATCCAGCATTAAGGAATTCATTGAGCTATCCAAAACAAAGGCCCCAGATAGTTATTAACTATCTCGGGCTTTTTTCCATCCTTATTCTTGGTACAATTTAAAGCTATATTGATCGAAATATCGTTGAATATTCATCGCACCATACTGAAGAACATTAATCATTTCAGGTAGCTTCTCCTCTGTTGGTTTACGATAAATCGGACCAGCAATGGTTAGAGAAGCAATCACTTCTTTTTTGCTATTAAAAAGAGGGACCCCTACCCCAAATACCGAGTGAGAATATTCCCCCGTAGTAAAGCACCAGCCTTGCTGTTGAATTTTCTCCAAATCGGCTAACATTTGTTCAGGGTCTGTAATCGTTTCTGGGGTTACTTTTTTCATGCCATGGTCCATAATCTCTTTTTTCTTCTCCTCTGGAAGAAAAGCCATGATTGTTTTACATGATGCCCCGATATGTAATGGGGTGCGTGTGCCAATCGACACAGAAAATTTAATCGTTTGAGAACTCTCTGCCATCTCTACTGTCACGCCATCTGTACCATCTAGCCATGTTAGAAATACGGATTCCTTAATGGCTTCAGCCAGATTTTTCATAATGGGTAATACAAAATCAGAAAGGTTTAATTTATCCTTTACCATCTGACCGTACTCTAGAAAACGAAGCCCAAGTTCATACTTCTTTGTCTCAGGGTGTTGAATGAGAAAGCCCTGATTTTCAAATGTAGCTAAAATCCTATAAATAATAGAATGGCTAATGTTCATTTCTTTCGCTAATTCTCGCACACCCCATGTTGGATTTTCTTTATTAAAATATTTTAGAACCTCTAATGAGTTATCTAATGTTTTTAATGTCATCTTACACCTCATATGTCTCTATAATAGAACCGTAATTGTATTATAAAATGAAGGCAGACTATTTTCAATAAATTCAACTATTTTACAAATTGGGGCACTTATTTTTTCTGCAAAGATTCAGCAACATTTAGTAGATGATCAGATGTACCTCGCTTGCTTACGGTCAATCCTGTTTATGGAATTTGACTAGTCTTAAGGCTATGCTTTCATTCCTTCTAGTTAGCTAATCAATAAATACCCCATAAAAATCAACCCACCTCTAAAAAATGGCTCGAGGTGAGTTGATTTGGAAAGGTCATTTTCTTACATCAAAAAAATGTTAGTTATTCATTTTTATTTTGAATGCCCTGTACTAGCTTCTCTTGAATCTGTAAATATTGGGCAATTTCTGTATCATCTAATACTTCAAAAAGTTGTACAAAGACTTCTTTCCCTATAGATTGAGCCTTTGATAGGGCTACTTTTCCCTCATCAGTAATGTCCAGGCGAATGGTACGGCGATCAGATGGATCATACAGTCTTTCAGCTAATCCAAGCTTGACTAATTTTTCAGCAATGCTTGTCATTGCTCCCTTTGTATAGCCAATGGTTTCAGCTAATTCTGCCTGTTTTTGGGGGCCTTTAACATGTAGCTCATTTAATACTAAAATTGGTGAAATTCCTAATGGATAAGGAAACGCTTTTGTAAAACGTATAATATTGGCGTTATTCACCTGTTCAATCATATGAATCAGTTTAAAAATACTTGTCTGTTTCAAAAAAATCCTCCTCAAACGCCTAGCATTAATGAAGCATTAATGAACCACCATCTACCATAATCGTTTGACCTGTAATGTATTGCGAATCGTCGGAAGCTAAGAAGACAGCTACTCGTCCGATATCCTGCTCAATATTACCAAAACGACCTAGTGGAATTTTACTTCTCACTGCTTCATAATACTCTGGCTGTGCTTGTGCCCATGCTTGTACACCTGGTGAATCTGCAAGTGGGCTAATGATATTGACGTTAATACCAAATCTGCCCCATTCATTCGCAGCAACACGAGAAATGCCTCGAATCGCTTCCTTGGCTGCAGCATAGGTAGCCTGTGTCTCGTGGCCTTGGATACCTGCGCCAGATGCAAAGTTAATAATATGGCCTTGTGTTTCTTTTAAATGTGGTAATGCAGCCTGCATTAAATAAAATGTCGGATAGAAACCTGTTCCAAATGATAGGTCAAGATCCGCTTGTGTTGTTTCTTCTATTGTAACTTGTTTCGCAGCATGAGCGTTATTAACTAGCACATCTAGTTTACCGTATTTTTCTACAACTGTATCGATAATTTTTGGTAATTGATCTCGTTCCATTAAATTCGCTTGCAAGAACATCGACTTTGGAGAAATTTGTTGTAAATCTTTCTCCATGGCTTCGCCTGCTTCTGTATTTAAGTCAACAATCGTGACAATGGCTCCTTCCTTTACCATTGCTTTAGCCATACCACTACCAATACCACCTGCACCACCAGTAATAATGACTACTTTGTTATCTAATTTACCCATTCATACACATCTCCTTCTAATCTAATTAAAAATAGTTTAACACTAAACTATTTATTTTTAAACTATTTTGCAACCATCACTGCGTTCATACTATTTCTGTTAGAAAAAAACAACAAAAGACATATATTTTCAAATGCATACAAGCATCATTTTTATTTGACACGAATATACTGTAGCAGCTAGCTAAATTCACTTTCAGGAAAGGAGTTGTTGAAAATGGGTGCTAAATGGATAAAGCTCTCAGTCTTCTATTTATTGATTGTTTTTGCTTTTGGACTGTTTATGCATTATACTGTTCAACTTCAATGGAAAGCGACACATGCTCATATTGGTGTGGTAGGTTGGCTGACTACTGGATTCATTGGTTTAATTTATTCGACTTATAAAGATGCTGCGGAAACAGGTCTCGCTAAAGCACAGTTCTGGCTGTACAATATTGGT
Organism: Lysinibacillus sp. GW247-5R2A; assembly: GCF_059424475.1. NCBI lineage: Bacteria > Bacillati > Bacillota > Bacilli > Caryophanales > Bacillaceae > Lysinibacillus > Lysinibacillus sp. GW247-5R2A. The sequence goes on from NZ_JBWKZL010000005.1 coordinate 22,987, forward strand.
CTACCATTCCTATTAGTTGGAATGATGATGGTCTATCTAGATGTGCCGCGGTGGTTATTTGAGCTATTCGTTTCAGGTGGCGGCATTGCTGTAGCCCTTTCCGTACTGTTATTCTTTATCAATGTCTTTAAATATGTGAAATAAATAAAATGCCCTAATGTAATAGAAGTAGGATTAGACTATAGAGCAACTCTAATACTTTTGAGTTGCCTATAGTCTTTTTTCATTTCCATGACAATCCATCAAGAGCAGTAAAATTCATGAAGAAAATGACAAGAGCCATCGAGATTGGTATTCTCAATGGCTCTTGTCTACGGTTTGACGCGTGTTATTTTATTAGTTAAATTACTGTAAGGAATTGGCTTGCATTTGATACATTTTTTCATAAATTCCACCAAGCTCAAGCAATTCATCATGTGTGCCATTCTCGACAATTTCCCCTCGATCTAACACTAGGATTCGATCTGCGTTTTTAATCGTAGAAAGTCGGTGGGCAATAATAAACGTTGTTCGTCCTTTTTTCAGGACATCCATGGCATGCTGAATAATTTCCTCTGTTTCTGTATCAATATTGGATGTTGCTTCATCCAGTATTAAAATGGCTGGATCGAAGGCAAGAGCTCTTGCAAAGGAAATAAGCTGACGTTGTCCTGAAGATAATGTACTTCCCTTCTCGATTACAGGCTCATCATAGCCATTCGGTAAATTCGCTAAAACACGTTCTCCTCCAACAGCATTTAAGGAATCCTTAATCTTTCCTGGAGAAATGTTTGGGTTATTTAAGCTCACATTGGAGGCAATGGTTCCCGTGAATAAATACGGGTCTTGAAGTACAATTCCCATATGCTCCCTCATTGTTTGACGAGGGACAGATGTAATATCAACACCATCAATGGTTATTTTCCCTTTTGATGGATCATAAAAGCGGAATAGTAAGTTCATAATCGAACTTTTCCCGGAGCCTGTATGACCCACTAAGGCGATGGTTTCACCTTGATGGGCCTCGAATGAAAGGTTCTTAAGTACGTATTCATTATCCTTATAGGCAAATGAAACATCCTCGAACAGCACGTTGCCCTTATATCTTGGTAAACTTTTTTCTGATACTGGCTCTCCATCTGTATCTAGCACCTCAAACACACGCTTCCCAGCAATAAGAGAACGTTCAAGCTGAGAAAATTGGTTCACGATATTCGTAATAGGATTAAATAGCTTTGTTAAATAATCGACAAACGCATATAATGTACCCGCTGAAATCACTTCAGTGGCTGTATAGGATTGTGTACCAAAATAGACAATAAAAACTGTAAACATAATCATCCTTAAAGTATTCACTAGGTTAAAGGATGTGGCTGAATCAAGAACTAAAAGCTTGCGCTCGTAAGCGTAATGCTCATTATTCATATCATCAAATTCCTTCGTCATTTGTTGCTCACGTCGGAATGCTTGAATAATGGTCATCCCTTGAATAGATTCATTAATCATGGCATTAATATCGGCAATTTTCGTACGGATCACATCATTATATTTGGAAGCAAATTTTCGATACAAAATCATCCATAAATACACAATAGGAATCATCGTTAAAGCAAGCATTGCCATTTTCCAATTTAAAATAAAGAGTGCTATATAAACGCCAAAGATGGATATGAAGCTCGTCACAAAATTGGAGAGTACCTGTACATATAAATTCCGAACTGCCTCTGTATCATTTGTAACACGCGCAACAATTTTGCCCGCTGGTAAATTATCAAAGTACTGGATCGGTAATGTTTGAATATGTTCGAACACATCTTTACGTAATTTTTGAATAACCCGATTCGCACCAATTTGTAAATAAATATACATAAAATAGCGTAATATCGCTGTAGCAATTGCTAATAGTAAATAAACCATTAATAACCACGTAATCGGTTTGATTTCAATATGACCAATCGTCATGTAATTATCAATAATATGTCTAGCAATAAATGGTCCAACAAGCTCCGTAAAAACGGCGATTGTTAAGAAGAATAAACCTAGAAAAATAGGCTTTTTAAAATACAATGCATAGCGCATTAAACGTTGACTCGTACTCATGAGGCACCTCCTTCTAGCTGCTGACGGTCAAATTGCTCCTTGTACCATCCTTGTCGTGAAAGAAGTTCCTCATGTGTTCCTTGCTCAACAACTTGCCCATCATCCAACACGATAATAATATCAGCATGTTGAATACCTGATAATCGGTGCGTCGTAATAATCGTTGTTTTCCCATCACGCTCTCGCTGAATATTTTCAATAATTCTAGCTTCTGTCTTTGCATCAACAGCTGACAGTGAATCATCTAGCATTAAAATTTCAGGATCTTTGATTAATGCGCGAGCAATGGATACACGTTGCTTTTGACCGCCCGAAAGAGATACACCCTTTTCACCTACAAGCGTTTCAAGACCCATTGATAGATTTTCTAAATCCTTTTCAAAATACGCCGCACGTATCGCCTGCTGCAATTCTGCCTGGGTCGCATCTTCTTTCCCGAATAATATATTTTCACGAATAGTCCGTGAGAATAACACATGGTCTTGTGGTACATAGCCAATCCAATCTAGAACTTGCTCCTTCGTTTGAGCAGTAATATCAATACCATCAATAGAAAGCTGTCCCTGACCAATTGGATATTCACGTAATAATTGACGGAGGAAGGTTGTTTTCCCCGCGCCTGTCTTTCCAACAATTCCAAGTGTTTGACCTTTTTTCAATGACAATGAAACCTGTTGTAGATTTTTCACTTGGCTCATTGGATATTGGAATGTTAAATCATCAAAGCCAATCGCTTTAGGTGTCGCAATCATTTGTGGATTCGGAATATTTTGAACATCCGCCTCATAGTTTAACGTTCCCTGCACACGATCGAGTGATGCATTCCCTTGTTGCATGACATTGATTAGCTCTCCAATGGCAAATATTGGCCAAACCGCTAATCCTAAATAAACATTAAAGGAAACAAGTTGCCCTACTGTCATGGCCTCCGTTGCCACTAAATGAGCACCATACCCGAGCGCAACAACATAGCTGATTCCTGTGCCCACTTTAGTTATCGGGCCAAATAAAGCGTTAATTTTAGCCGTATGAATATTTTTCTCATAAACGATTTCACTCATATCCGCAAAATTAGCCTCATCCTTTTTTTCCTGCACATAGGCACGCACTACTCGCACACCTGCAACTGATTCAAGGACACTGTCGTTTAATTCTCCAAAAGAATCCTGAGCCTTCATATAACGTTCATGAACAATTTTTCCTAAATATTGAATGAGGATGGCCATAATAGGAACGGGTAGCATGGCAAAGAGTGTTAGCTTCCAAGAAATCATATAGCCCATTGCAAAAATGATAAAACCCATATAAATCGTTGAGTCAATCAACGTCATAATCCCAAATCCCGCAGTCGTAGAAACGGCATTTAAGTCATTTGTTGCCCGAGCCATTAAATCTCCGGTGCGATTTTTTTCATAAAATGTTGGAGTCATTCGTAAAAAATGCTGCATCAAATTACGACGTAAAATTTTCTCAAGGTTAATAGCCCCTTCAAATAGTCGGAATTGCCACACAAAATTTAGCAGATAGCCCCCAATAATAATCCCGACAAAAATAAACACATACTTTGTTAAAATAGCTGGCGTCATTTCCCCTGCAGTCAATATATCAATAATCGAGCCCAGTAAATACGGAGGGACAACCTCTAACCCACTGGCAATCATCAATAACACAATCGCGACTGTATATTGTTTCCAATATTGTTTGAAGAACCAGCCTAATTTACTTAAAACATCAAACATACATAATAACCTTCTTTCTTCCGTGCTGTTGTAGCATGGCTACCCACTTTCTAGAAATTCCTTTTTGAAAATCATTCGTCGTACAGTGTTCCGCATAAACATACACTCCTTTTTTGGTTTTCACTATAACCTTTTTAGGCACCAAAAAAGACACATACCCCTCCAAAGAGCATGTGTCTCTTATAAAAGGCAGGATCAAATCCATACCTTTATGTGCAATCTTAAATAAGCGTTAGGCATGGACAATGTATGTAGCTGTGATTGAATATGATACTGATGAAATGAACATTGTCATGCCCTCCTTTGGTTTATTTGTTATAGTGTTCTTGAAGATTATCACACTATAGAAATAATTGTCAACTATTCCCCAGTTATTTTTTATCATTTTCAGGGAAATAGTTAGCGCTTTAAAGCACTAAAATACAATTTTATACCAAAGACCCAAAAGGAAAGCATGTTCTCATTTGTTATTTTTAACATTACATTATTTTTTGATCGCTTACATTAACCTAAAGACTGAAATGAACTGACAGTGAGAAGAATTTTGCTACATGCTCAGCGATCTTTTGAGAAAGTAGCATGCCTCTTTTTCTTTCTAGATGTCTATATATCATCATCATTATTTAGTTATTTATTATTTAGTTATTTATTAATTAGTAGTGGCGGGTTTTCCGTTACTGGTTTAGCCGTTTACGGATAACCCGTAAGCGGTGATTTTTGCATGTATTGCCTGTACCTCTTTTTTAGTAGCAACTAGACTCCAAATTTTCCTAAACCTACCGCAAATCTATGTTTATATACTATATTTATATATTATATTGTTACAGCATAATCACTCACCCCTTCTATAGCACGATCTATCAACTATATAAATAGTTAAACACCATCTGGGGACATATTCGGTCATTTATTGAATTTCCCACTATCGAATATTTCTAAAATTTTCTTCTCGTGATACACTTTTTAATAATAGTCATTTAAGTAAGGGGTCTTTACGTTGAAATCATTTTTCACTGTTGGGATTGGCGGCATTGTTGGAGCCATTTGCCGATATGGCCTGAGTCTTGCCGTTCCAAACTCGGAAGGTTTTCCATCCACAACATTATGTATAAATTTACTTGGCTGCTTTTGCCTAGCATGGCTTTTCACTACTTTTACAAAGCGCACACCCGTTGTACTTGGGATTGGCACTGGTTTTTGCGGAGCCTTTACTACCTATTCAACATTTTCCTTAGAGACATTATTACTCGTTCAACAAAATGAGTGGCTCCTAGCAGTTCTCTATGTTGTTATAAGTGTTGTAGGCGGTTTAGTATGTACCTGGTTGGGTATTCGTCTTGCAAGGGGGCGACTGGCATGATTCTTGTCGGGGTTGGTGGATTTTTTGGCGCCATTTTAAGGTTTTATTTAGGCAAACTATTGGCCCATCCGTATCCATGGGCAACTTTTATTATCAATTGTACAGGCTCCTTTGCACTCGGTCTTGTTTTTGCCCTCCATCTCAGTGATTGGTTATGGCAGCTGATTGGCATTGGCTTTTTAGGAGCTTATACAACATTTTCGACGTTTGGATTTGAATCATTACAGTTAATTGAACAGCAAAAATGGGGACAAGTAATAAGCTATATCGCTAGTACCCTACTGTTTGGCATACTATTTGCCACCATTGGTTATTTTGCCGTGTAAAAGAGGTGATAGGAATGACACAGCCATCCAATGAGCTACTACAAGAATTAGAACTTGAGATTGAACATGCACTCTATAGCCTTATTGACTTAGAATTAGCAGAAAATTATGCGGCGATGAACACGCAATTTGCTCAACTACTTGCAAAGGTTCAGGCAGCACAGCTCATCGACTATAAGCTTGATGTTCTCGTAGAGCCCCAAGCCTTTGCTACAGAAACTTGTATTCTACTACAAAGCTTAATTGAAGCGAAGGCTAGGCCCAATAAGCGGCATAAATTGTTAACACATCGGATGATATTAAAAATATGGCTACGGAAAAACCAACGCTTCATGAAAGAATTTTTACCACAAATGTTTTAGGCGCCCCTTTGCTTACAAGGGCGCCTTTTTAGATGGGTATTTGTAGTAACACTTCTTTTATTTTGCCCTCAATGATCATATCAAATGGCACTGTATGCTGAGAGGTATCCAAATTGATATAGACAGTCTTTCCTTTTGTCATCATTGGAAGTTGGTTCACCGGATATACTTCGAGGCTCGTTCCAATCACTAGGACAAGCTCGGCTCTTTTTATTGCCTCCATGACTATATGCCAGCTTTTTTGTGGTAAGCTTTCCCCAAAAAGCACAACATTTGGACGCAATGTACCACCGCATTGTGAGCAACTAGCTTTACGCTTAAAGTCGTCTATGAAAGCAGCCTGCTGGCAACGATGACAACGGATGGACCGTATCGAGCCATGCAATTCCTCTACATTTTGACTTCCCGCTAATTGGTGAAAGCCATCAACGTTTTGAGTCGCCACTAAGGATACGATACCCCTTTGTTCCCAAATAGCTAAAATAGAATGACCTTCATGAGGTGCTGCCTTGACTAATGTTTCTAGACGTAGTTTATAAAATTCATGAAATAAAGCATAGTTCTCTGTCAATGCTTCTGTAGTCGCTACATTTCGGGGATCCATATGATTCCACCACCCTGACACTGAGCGAAAATCGGGAATCCCACTTTCTGTTGACATGCCAGCTCCCGTTAAAATCACTGTATTCTTTGAGGATTGTAACCATTCACCCAACTTCTCAATGGACATGTTGTCTTGCCTCCATTCTTCGTTCAGCCTAGAAAAAAAACTTCTACAACTATCTATTTCGACAATGCTCCTATTTTCCCTGTAAATGACTAGTACATAAACTAGGAAGTTTGTTTAGTAAGAAACTTCAATTTATTATTCACAGATAACATTCGAATGACCACAATGAAAATAACGATAACTGATAATTCAAGCGGACTGCTCCACCCTGCCCAAATACAAAGCCCACAAACAAATGTTAAGACGGCATGAATCTCTTCTCTTAATGCAAGCGGCGTTCTACCAGCCAATAAATCCCGTATCATGCCACCGCCAACACCCGTAAACATAGAAGCTATAATAATGATTCCTAGATCGTGATTTAGGCTTTTGGCTAATAATCCACCCTGTATTGCGAAAGAAGCAAGACCAATTGAATCAAAGAAATAGCCCCAGCGGTTCCAGTGATGAATCCAATTTCTTTTCACAAATAAAATAGTTGTCAGCGTCACTAAAACGACTAGTAAGGATTGCCGCTCCCATATATCGGACACAGGTATATCAAGTACAACGTTGCGAACAATGGACCCACCATAAGAGGTTGTTAGGCCGAGCACAAATATACCAATGAAAGAGTATTTGGCCTGTAAGGCGACAAATGCGCCGCTAATTGCATAGGCAATAATGCCAATAATGTGTAATACTGTCCACGTCATCTGATCCAACTCCTTTTGTTTACAGCAAAAAGCCCACCATAAAATAGTTGCGCATCTTTGACGCAAACTATTTTATGGTGGGCTAATATCCTAGCAGTTTTACCTACTAAATTATCCATCTCACCAAATCTTTATTTGAAATTTCATAGACGTTCTGCAATAGACAGAAAACACAACGACCATAAAATTTCCAAGTAAAATTGTAATCCATTTATGCTAGAAATACAAACGATAATTTGAGTTACAGTGTTTCATAGATGACCTGACCCATTTGAGAAACATCATAATCTCCTAATGCAGCCACTTCAGATTGGAAATCTGCTGAAGTCAAAATCTCCTTCACTATATCAATTAATTGTTGATTGTCAGGCGTTTTTAACAGCACAATATCATAGCGTTCTCTAATAACAGGAATAAAATCAACGTTTACTAGTCTAGCAATTTTCTCAACCCCTATGCCAACATCTGCATACCCATTTGCTACAGCCGATGCGACATCGAGATGGCTCATTTCTTCTTTGTCATATCCATCAATCGTTGAAGGAGCTATGTGATGAATACGTAATTGCTCATCTAATAAAGTACGTGCACCCGATCCTTTCTCACGATTGATGAGCGTAAATGACTTGGTCTTAAAGTCTTTAAAGGCTTCTAGTTCTAGAGGATTTCCTTGCTGAACATAGAAACCTGCTCTACGGGACACTACATTAATGAGCAAAAAAGGATGGCTCACAAAAATCTTTTTTACATAGGGTGTATTGTAGTCTCCTGTGTCCCCATCAAACATATGTAAACTAGCTATATCGCATTCTCCGGTATACATCGCCATGATACCATTAAAACTACCTTCATGAGATCTCAATACTTTACTAGACTGTCTTTTTTCCATGTATTTTGCGAGTACATCTAACACTACATCTTGTCCACTAATAATTATTTTTGGGAGCTTTTTTGTTTGGCTGGCTACTACTGGCGTCGATGCAGCATTACCTGTCTTACGTTTTTGGATATAGCCCTGTAAATCAGCACGGTCCACCCTCATTTGGCGTCCCACTCGGAAAACGGGCAAATCTCCTTTTTTCACTAAATCATAGACCGTTAATTTCGAAACCTTTAATAATTGTGCAACCTCTTCAATTGTATAGGATTGTTCTTGTGACATATCATTCTCCTCCTATAAGCCTCTTCCTACATGGTAACTTATTTATGTACGTGTGAACATCTTGAAATTTTCTACCAATTACAGGTTTCTTTTTCACTTATAACTTATTATAATTAGTTATGTCTTGTTATAACGAGTTATAAAAGGAGAAAAATAAAGTGAAAAAATTTTATAGTTTCTTTGCATCCCTACTCATTCTAATTGGTCTATTAGCTGCTTGTGGAAACGAAGAAAATGACCCGCAAGTAAAAGAGCCGATTGAACTAACTATTTCTGCGGCTGCTAGTTTACAAGATGCCCTAGAAGAACTAAAAACAACTTATGAAAAAGAACACGATACAATTAAAATCCTCTATAACTTTGGAGGCTCAGGCGCATTACAGCAACAAATTTTACAGGGTGCTCCTGCAGATCTTTTTTTTTCGGCAGCCGAAGATAAATTCGATGCGCTTGTTGAAAAAGAGATGATTGATCCTAATCAGGGGGTGGATCTTTTAGCAAATGAATTAGTATTAATCGTGCCTAAAAAAAATGACAAACAAATCCAATCCTTTGAAGATTTAAAACAAGCAGGGAAAATTGCACTCGGTACACCTGAAACAGTGCCTGCGGGGCAATACGGTGTGGAAACGTTAAAAAATATGCAACTGTGGGCGTCGCTTGAATCCAAGGTAGTATATACAAAAGACGTACGCCAAGTCCTTACTTATAGCGAAACAGAAAATGTAGATGCAGGAATCGTTTATAAAACAGATGCACTTGTATCGGATAAGGTCGAAGTCGTTGCAACTGCAGATGATCAAACACACACACCAATTATCTATCCTGTTGGTGTCATTAAAAATAGCAAGCATGTACAAGAGGCTGAAGATTTTTATCATTTCTTACAAAGTGATGAGGCAATGGAAATCTTTAAAAAGTATGGGTTTAAAGGAGCGCAATAAAGGATGGGTACCGATTTTTGGTCTCCCCTTAGGCTTTCGATAGAAATCGCCTTTGTTGCGGGTATCATGGCTATATTGGCAGGGATTTTACTGGGCAAATGGATGGCAACCCATCATTTTAAGGGGAAGCTATTACTGGAAACGGTTTTGCTGATGCCCTTAGTATTACCTCCAACTGTAGTAGGTTTCCTGCTCATCGTTCTATTTGGCAAGAATAGCTTATTAGGAAATCTAATTATTTGGCTTTTTGATCAGCCTGTCATGTTTACATGGTGGGCAGCCGTTATTGCCTCTACCATCGTTGCCTTTCCATTAATGTATCAATCGGCCAAAACGGGCTTTTCCTCGATTGATTGCGATATTGAGCATGCAGCACGTGTGGATGGGGCTAACGAATGGCAAGTCTTTATGTTCGTTTCCATTCCACTTGCATTAAAGGCTCTTGTTTCAGGAGGTATTTTGAGCTTCACTCGTGCATTAGGTGAGTTTGGGGCTACATTAATGTTTGCGGGTAATATTCCAGGGAAAACCCAAACAACGCCATTAGCTATTTATATGGCCATTGATTCGGGGAACATGACCCTTGCCTGGACATGGGTTTTGTGCATGATCGCTATTTCTTTCCTAATGCTTCTTAGCATTCATATCCTAAAAGTATAAAAGAGGGAGCTGGTTTAAACCAGCCACCTCTTTTTCGTCATCCCCCACTAATAGGTGGAATAAAAGCGATTGTGTCACCCGATTTAACAATGGTTGAATCCGTTGCAAATTCCTCATTAATGGCTGTCATCATTTGCTGTAATGTTAATTGAGGATAGTGCTGTTCCATCCATTCTTTTACTTGAGCAACCGTCACGTCTGACAAATCTACTGATAGTGTTGACACACCAACCGCTTCTTGTAAATGAGCAAATAATAAAATATTAATCACAATTTTCCTCCTCATCAATCACCGGTTTTCCTTCAGGATACGGGACATTTTCTAATTGATCCCCGATCCATTGCGTACCATCTTCCCAATGTTCTTTTTTCCAAATGGGCACAATTTGTTTAATGCGGTCAATTGCATATTCATTTGCCAAATAGGCTACTTTTCGATGTGGGGATGATACCGCAATGACTACGGCAATATCCGTAATATCTAATCGCCCTACACGATGTGTAATCGCTATTTCTGCTTCTGGCCATTGCTGCTTTAGTTCCTGTGCAATTTGCTCAAACATTTTAATTGCCATAGCCGGGTATGCTTGATATTCCAAGTACAATGTTTTCTTACCTTGTGTGATTTCACGTACAGTTCCAATGAACAGCGTAAGCGCTCCAGCGTTTCGACTAAGTACTTTGTACCGTACTTCCTCCACATCAATCGGCTTATCAATAATTTCAAACATGGCTGTCGTCATAGTTTTCTCCTCATTTCATTCAACAAAAACTCCATATATTCTGTTTCTTCATTAATCGAAAAGCTTGGAATCCCTAGGTTTTGATCAATTGGATAGCTCGGCCAATAAATGACACAAAGGATATTAGACATTTGTTGTAGTAGCAGATGGTCCTGTGCTGTTCGTAGTAATACGACTTTTGGGTAAGGTTCTCTTTTATAGCCTTCAATCAAAATAATATCCATTGAAAAGTTAGCATAAATCGCAAGTATATCAGCAAGCTGCCAACTATGCTGGTGAATACTTAACCGTAAAGTTCCTTCCCCTTCTACTGCTGAAACACGAGCACCTGCCTGTTCGTGTCGACTACTATCCTTAGAAGAATTTTCTACCGGCGCTCCACCATGCCCATGATGTTTAATGGTCCCTACTCGTAGCCCTTCTGTCGTGGCTTGTTTGATTAATTGCTCCATCAATGTCGTTTTTCCGCTATTTTGATAGCCAACTATCTGTATGATTTTTCGATGTTGTTCCAAGGCCACTCACTTCCTCGCAAATCTTCTAGCAATAAAACTGCTACCTGCATGTCTTTTTCATAGCCGCGGGAGCCACCAGGTAAGACAATAAATGCATTAGCTGACGCTAAAGACGAAACGGCACTCGATTTATCAAAACCAGATGGTACAGCCACTAGCTGACCATTTTCATAGTAGGCACGAGCTCTTACAAAGCGAGTAAATGGATTGGCCTTTGTAAAATCTGCCCCTAATATAGCTTGCTCTCTACGGACATGTGGCTGTTGATTGCCAAATGCTGTGCGAATAATAGGGCGTACAAATAGCTCAAAGCCCACATAGCATGCTGAAGGATTACCCGAAAGTCCAAATAATAATTGATTATTTCTAGCAGCAACTGTTGTTACACTACCGGGACGCATCGCCACCTTATTAAATAATACCTTAGCGTCAATAGCTTTATAGATAGCTGGTAAATAATCATAATCACCAACGGAAACGCCTCCCGTTGTCAGTAAAATATCGACTTCCTGTAATGCTTTATCAACACTATGAATACATAAATCAAGATCATCGCTAAATTTGCCAAAGTATCGAACTTCTGCACCTGTTCGTTCGATTTGTGCCATGATCATATAAGCATTGCTATTTCGAATTTTTCCTGGCTGTAAAGATTCCTCTGGCTCTAGTAACTCACTGCCTGTGGCAATAACACCTACTACTAATTTACGGAAGACAGGTACTTGCGCATAGCCGAAGGTAGCTAGTAAGGCCATGACACCGGGGTTAATATAGTGTCCTCTTTCAATTAGAACCGTATGCTGCTGTATATCCTCACCTTGATAAGAAATATTAGTGCCCGCTGTAAATGCCCGTTTAATCGACATAAATGTTTGCTGATGTTCCACGAATGTCTGGGTTAATTCTAGCATTACAACTGCATCGCACCCTTTTGGTATTGGTGCCCCCGTCATAATGCGTACTGCTTGGCCATATTTAACTTCATCCTCGTAAACAAAGCCAGCACCAATTTCTCCAACGACTCGAAATATGGCTGGCTGTGCTGACGATGCTTCCTGACTATCGATAGAACGAATGGCATAGCCATCATAAGGGGATCGATCAAAGGCTGGTACATCATGATCGGCGACAATATCCTCCGCAATAAAGCGTCCATATGCCTGTGATAATGGCACAAACTCCTTTTTGGCTTGAAAAGCATATTCCATTACACGATGTACAGCTTCTGACACTGGAATTGGTTGTCTCTTTTCTAACATTTGGCACACTCCTTTATCCTAATAAACGATAGTAAATGGTTTTTGCTTGTTGTATCTCCTGAATTCCATGAATCACTACACGCCCATCCTGAAAAATGACAATGCGATAATCTTCTGTTTGGCAAGATAGCAAATAAGGATTAATTTGAATATCCCCATAGGAACGAAGCTGATCTGCCAACTGCTCTAAATTGTAGTGAATCGGATTTGGCGGTCGGATTTGTACTGCATCGCGCCCACAAAGCACCTCAAGTTTTGTTTGATTTTCATAAGCTAGTGAGGGGTACGTAGGGTGCTGACCACAGGTTGGACAATCATCCTGACGTACTTTATCCACGTTGATTTCATAATGTTGATTTTGCCAAACATCAAACGTCAAATAGCTTTTTCGTAACGCCTTTTCATCACCCACTAGCAGTTTAAACACCTCTGCTACTTGATATGCCGCTACTATTTGGACAGTGGGGCTAATAATTCCTACTGTATCACAGGTCATCCCTGTTTGAGGCATTACCTTTAACAAACATCGTAAACATGGTGTTTTCCCTGGCACAATCGTATAGGTAGCCCCATAGCTACTTACACAGGAACCGTACACCCATGGAATACGATGCTGCTGTGCAAGATCATTCATCAAAAAGCGGACATCGAAATTATCAGTGGCATCTACCATGACATCTATATCGTCTAGCAACGGTAGCAAAGATTCTGTACAGGCATCCATAATAGCAACATGAATGGCCACCTCTGCATTAATTTGTTGCAGTCGATTTTTGGCTGCGATCACTTTCGGCAATTTCTCTTGTGCGTCTTGCTCTGTATACAATTGCTGTCTTTGCAAATTACTCCATTCCACATAATCTCGATCGATTAGCGTTAATTTTCCAATACCTGCACGCACAAGTGCTTCTGCGCTAGCACTGCCTAAGGCGCCAACCCCTATGATGAGGACATGTTTTTGTTTTATTGCCTGCTGCCCTGTTTGTCCAATAGGGCTAAATAATTGTTGTCTTGAATATCTATTATTCATGAGTATTTTGCCTTTCCTTCTATGAATTTTCGTTTGACCTTTTCGTCGATAGCATTATAATAAAGTGAAACTTACTCAGAAAATTTTTCTCTATTTCGTGCTTATTCTTCACTTCACGAATGGAGCCTTTTTTGTGAAAAACGCCAATAATGAGCAAGAAAAGGAGGTCATTCTACCTTGCATCCTACACATCATCAACTACCCATCCATGCGGCCATTTTAACTGTGAGTGATACACGGACAAAGGGAGATGATTTAGCGGGTCAGCGCATTTATTCTTTACTTCAAGAGGCTGCTTTTGAAGTAGTCGACTACCAAATAACAAAGGATGAACCGCTTGAAATCTCAGAACTTATTCATCAATGGTGCAATCATGCCAACATCAATGCCATTATCGTCACTGGCGGAACTGGGTTTACACCAAGAGACCAAACCTACGACACCATTTTGCCTCTTTTTGAAAAAGAAATGGTGGGGTTCGGAGAAATATTTCGAACGTTAAGCTATGAGGAAATTGGTCCAAAAGCTATGTTTAGTCGGGCCACAGCTGGTTGCCGCCATCAAACGGCTATTTATGTTTTACCAGGTTCTACTAACGCTGTCACATTGGCCATGACCAAGCTCATTTTACCAACCGTACAACATTTTGTTGGAGAATTGAATCGCCTATGAACGTTGCGGGTGTTATCTTAGCTGGTGGTCAATCTTCTCGATATGGTCAACCGAAAATGTTTGAGACGTTTGCTGGGCTGCCATTATATAAGCACAGCCTCAACGCCCTCCAAGAAAATGAGCTAGATCCTTTGGTGATTGCTACAAACGCTAGCCTGCAACCAAGGTTTGGCCCCGAGAATGTGCAATGGATTATAGAACAGCAGCCCCATCAAGGGCCACTTTTTGCCCTGTATCATATACTGGTAGCTTTTCCTGAGGTAGAATGGTTTTTTGTTGTCGCTAGTGATATGCCCTATATGAACGCAACGTTTATTGAAGAGATGCTAGGCAATATAAATGATTCTTATGATGCGATTGTTCCAAAACAAAACTCACGCTACCAGCCATTAGCAGCCTTATATCGACGCACTGCCCTACCCTTGGCAAAACAATTGATGGAACAAAACAAACGGAGTATGAAAGCGCTTTTAGATCAGCTTCGTGTTTGTTATGTTCCTTTTAATGAAGACTGTCCAACATTTATTAATATCAATGCTCAACATGATTGGCTACAAACAGATACAAAGGAGTCTAAAAATGAATAATTTTACCCACTGGAACGAAGCAGGTCGTCCCAAAATGGTCGACATATCTGAAAAAGAAATAACAACGCGTACAGCCATAGCGCGCAGTACCATTACATTATCCAATGAGGTCTATCAGGCCATCCAACAAGGTGGTATCAAAAAAGGTGACCCTACACAAGTCGCTCAAATTGCAGGAATTATCGGCGCTAAAAAAACGGCTGATATCATCCCTATGTGCCACCCTATTATGCTACAGGGCACGGATCTGCAATTTGACTATCAGAAAACGGATCTTGGTTATGAGCTACACATACAAGCTACTGTCAAATGCAATGGAAAAACTGGTGTCGAAATGGAGGCCCTTACAGCCGTGTCCATCGCTGCCCTCACTTTTTACGACATGTGTAAGGCGGTAGATAAAACGATGGTCATTAAAGAAACCTATCTTGTAGAAAAAACAGGCGGAAAAAGCGGTACCTTTACGCATAAATAAACAGAAAAAATTCGGCATCTTGCCGATTTTTTCTGTTTTTCATGTTTACCCCCCGATATGAGACATTTCAACTTTAGCCTTTTTCCTGTTTGCCATCGTCTGTTCGTTGCGCTCGTCTGAATAGCGATCATTTCTTTCTGTCCAGACATTTTTTATACAATTAATAATGGTTGTATCATCTTGTCCTGACCTTAATAGCTCTCTTAAATCCGTACCTTCTGTAGCAAATAAACAAGTATATAATTTGCCCTCTGCTGAGAGGCGGGCACGTGAGCAAGAAGTGCAAAAAGAATCTGTAACTGATGATATAATACCAATCTCCCCTTGATTATCCTTGTATTGGTAACGTGTCGCCACTTCCCCTTGATAATTAGGTGCAATTGGTTGCAGCGGTGAATGCTGATGAATCTGCTCAACGATGTCTTTTTTGGCCAACACGTCATCCATGCGCCAACCATTCGAATTCCCAACATCCATATACTCAATAAAGCGTAAAATATGTTGTTTTTCTTTAAAGAATCGTGCCATTTCTAAAACATCCTGGTCATTTTTCCCTTTTTGAACAACCATATTAATTTTTACTTGTAAACCTGCTGCTGCTGCCTTTTCAATACCCTCTAACACCGTTGACACCTTCCCTCGATGTCCATTCATCTCAAAAAAACGCTCATCGTTTAGTGAGTCTAAACTAATTGAAACTCGGGATAAGCCTGCTTGTGCCAATGGCTGTGCATATTTTTTTAATAAAGTGCCATTTGTTGTTAAGGCGATATCCTCTACACCTTCTAGGCGATGAATTCGGTCAATTAATTCCGTTAAATCACGACGTAATAAAGGCTCTCCGCCTGTAATACGAACTTTTTTAACACCTAATGAGACGAAGATTTTGACTAATCTTTCAATCTCATCGAAGTTTAATATTTTATCAGACGGTAAAAATGCATAATCTGGACCAAATACTTCTGCTGGCATACAATAACGACAGCGAAAATTACAGCGATCTGTCACGGATATTCTTAAATCTCTTAACGGTCTGTGTAGTTGGTCTTGTAGATCCGTCATTTAATCTCCTTCTTTCCGTACATTCTGTGCTGGTATGATGATGCGTTCTGGATGTGTATAAATATTCAATGTTTGTTGTCGAATAAAGCCTACCGTCGTAATGCCAAGCTGCTCGGCCAATTGCAAGGCTAATTCGGTTGGTGCCGATTTAGACAATACTATTTCACAGCCTATTTTAGATACCTTTAGTAATATTTCTGATGATATCCGTCCACTAAAAACAATAATTTTATCGTGCATACTTATTTTGTGACGTAAACAATAGCCGTAAATTTTATCTAAAGCATTATGGCGACCAATATCCATGCGACTTAAAACAATGCCATTGACATCACATAGCGCTGCATTATGCACACCACCTGTTTTTTTAAATATATCAGCCGTCTCCTGCATGGCATGCATTAAACGAAAGCAATCTTCAGTCGTAATTTGGACATGAATATCTTCCATTTTTTTTGCTACTAAAGCATCGTTTGTGAAAACAAAGCCTTGTCGACTCATCCCACAACAAGACGTTATATAGCGCTTGTTTTGCGTTAGCTGATAGTAAGGATTGACATGCTTGGTTTTAACGTGCACAAAGCCTTCCTGTTCTTGATGCCAAATATCCTCAATATCCCCGTAACTACGGATCACTCGTTCAGATGCTAAATAACCGACGACCATATCCTCGACATACTCTGGCGTACAAACCATCGTGACAAATTCTTGTTGATTAATTTTCACGGTCACAGCATATTCTGAGACAATTAAATCATCTATTTCCTTCACTTGCTGCCCCTCAACCCGCACAATCTTCCTCGTAACGGCCCTCTCCATAAGGCATCCTCCTTTATTCACTTATAGGCTTTTCAAAAACAAAGACGGAAATCGCAAAATCCTCTTCAATTTTAATATCTGAAAATAAATGGAGTAATTTACTGCCCATTAATTCTTCCATGCCCTCCGGTGGCGATTGTGCGTATAAATCTTGAATCATGCTCGTCCTTGCGGCATGAACCATTTTCAATCCTTCGGGTGAACCCGCAATGAATTTTTCAGTTGGGGTGATATTCCCGTATAAAGTTGAGACAGCCATATTTTCAACAAAAACCGTATGAATACGTTCGGGTCCTTTACCAAAAACTTCTTTTCGTAATTTACGAATCATATCGTTAAATTCATGAACTTTTTTAGACATCGTAATGATTCTCCCATCATTATTATACTTTTTTTGGCAATCGCTATGAGGGTCACCCTTACAGTTTGTTAATCATATAGTAACTTTTTAAAAAATAAAAGGGAAAATGTTTTTGATAATCATTCTCATGTAAAAATATTTATGATTTATATTGTTCCTATTGCGGCAAAGGGCTATAATAATAGCACAAATGGAATTTATGTATTTTGATCCCTATGTCGCCTCTACTGAGAAAACGCATAGTGTTTATAAATATTTGAATTCTATTATGACCAAAAAATAAATGCTGATTGAGTTTTTAGCAAGGCCTGCTAAGAATTTTATCCACCATGAATGTATTAGCATGTCTTGGACGTGCCATTTCATGGTGGATTTTTTTATTTTTTAATCCGAGACATGGATAACTTGTTATGTTCTAACAATTACCCTATTTTGAGGTAGCTTCAAGGCCATTTGGGAATTACAATGATAACAAGACAATCTTTTCATCATTAATAAAAACTCGCAATGTAATTCCCTTTTGTCTTAAGCCGTAACAAGTTGTCCGAGTAGTCTCATAGTGTAAAAGGAGGAAGTTACCTTGACTCAAATTCATATTAATGGCGTAACGTACGATGTAAAAGAAGGAGCTACAATCCTGGATACCATTAATCAACATGACATCCCACATCCACAAATTTGTCATGTACCTACCGTTGACCCAATCGAGACTTGTGATACATGTATCGTTGAGGTGAACGGCCAATTAGTTCGGTCATGCTCGACGAAGGCAGTTGATGGCATGAATATATTATTAACTTCTGACAAAGCAAAGGCGGCACAAACGGAAGCGATGGATCGTCTTCTTGAAAATCATTTATTGTATTGTACAGTTTGTGATAATAACAACGGGAATTGTACTTTACACAACACAGCTGAGTTAATGGAAATCGAGCATCAAAAATATCCATACAAACCAAAAGTGGAGCCACATGAAGTGGACATGTCACACCCATTTTACCGATATGATCCAAACCAATGTATCGCCTGTGGACAATGTGTAGAGGTTTGTCAAAGTTTACAGGTGAATGAAACGCTTTCTTTGGATTGGGAGGCAGAAAGACCTCGCGTTATTTGGGATACGGGCGTTGCGATTAATGATTCTTCCTGTGTCAGCTGCGGTCAATGTGTAACCGTTTGCCCATGTAATGCGTTAATGGAAAAATCCATGCTTGGAGAGGCTGGATTTATGACTGGTCTTAAACAGGATATGTTAGATCCAATGATCAGTTTGATAAAAGAAGTTGAGCCCGGCTATAGTGGTATCTTTGCTGTTTCTGAGGTGGAAGCAGCGATGCGTAGTAAACGGACGAAAAAGACAAAAACAGTTTGTACCTTCTGCGGTGTAGGCTGCTCGTTCGAAGTGTGGACAAAAGATCGTAAAATTTTAAAAGTACAGCCGTCCGATGGTCCTGTAAATGCCATTTCTACTTGTGTCAAAGGGAAATTCGGTTGGGACTTTATCAACTCAGAAGAACGTATAACAAAGCCATTAATCCGTAAAGATGATGCCTTTGTGGAATCTTCTTGGGAGGAAGCACTTGATTTAATTGCCACTAAACTGGGGGGCATTCAACAACAATATGGCCCTGGCTCTGTTGGCTTTATTTCATCATCTAAAATTACAAACGAAGAAAATTACTTAATTCAAAAAATGGCACGTCAATTGTTTAAGACAAATGATGTTGATAATTGCTCCCGCTATTGCCAATCACCGGCGACGGACGGTTTATTGCGCACTGTAGGTATGGGTGGCGATGCAGGAACAATTAAAGATATCGCCAAGGCAGGTCTTGTCATTATTATTGGAGCTAATCCGGCTGAGGGTCATCCCGTTTTGGCTACTCGTGTCAAACGTGCCCATAAATTACATGGTCAGAAACTGATTGTTGCTGATATACGTAAACATGAGATGGCTGAGCGTTCAGACATATTTATGCGTCCGAAGCAAGGTACTGACCAAGTATGGTTAATGGCTGTAACCAAATATATGATGGATCAAGGATGGCATGATGAAGCCTTCATTCAGGAAAATGTCCTACACTTGGATGATTTCAAACAAGTTCTTGAAAAATATACACTTGACTATGCACAAGAAATGACTGGTATTTCTAAAGAAACCATCATTCAGGTGGCAGAAATGATTCGTGATGCAGACGGCACTTGCGTTCTTTGGGGTATGGGCGTCACACAAAATACAGGTGGTTCTTATACATCGGCTGCCATTTCTAATTTACTTTTAGCAACTGGTAACTACCGTCGTCCAGGTGCAGGTGCCTACCCTCTTCGCGGTCATAATAATGTTCAAGGTGCATGTGATATGGGTACACTACCAAATCTATTGCCGGGCTATCAAAAAGTAACAGATGATGAAGCCCGTGCTAAATTTGAAAAAGCATATGGTGTCAACATTCAACCACAGCCAGGTCGTAATAATATGCAAATGTTGGATGCGATTATGGAAGGTAAAATGAAAGCGATGTATTTAGTAGGTGAAGACATGGCGCTTGTTGACTGCAATGCGAACCATGTGGATGAGGTGCTATCTCAATTAGACTTCTTTGTGGTCCAAGATTGTTTCCTATCACGCACAGCACAGTATGCGGATGTGATTTTACCAGCAGCTCCTTCCCTTGAAAAAGAAGGTACATTCACTAATACAGAGCGTCGCGTTCAACGTCTCTATCAGGTTTTACCGACACTTGGTGAGTCGAAGGCAGATTGGGAAATTCTACAGGCAGTTGCTCGTCGTCTTGGTGCTGACTGGCATTACAATCACCCAAGCGACATTTTCGACGAAATGGCTAGCCTTTCCCCCCTTTTCTCACAAGCCAACTATAATGTATTAGAGGGCTGGGGTAGCTTCTGCTGGGGTAGTCATGATGGGAAAGATACTCCTTTACTATATGAGGATGGATTTAACTTCCCTGATAAAAAGGCACGCTTTGCATTAAATGACTGGATGGAACCAGTTGAATTTGAGGCACAGTATGATTGTCATATTAATAACGGTCGTATGCTTGAACACTTCCATGAAGGCAACTTAACGAATAAATCAAAGGGTATTCAATCAAAAGTTCCTGAGATTTTTGTAGAAGTATCACCCGAACTAGCGAAAGAACGAGGCATTGAGGATGGAGCCCTACTCCGTTTAGTATCGCCATATGGTGCATTAAAGCTAAATGCTCTTGTTACAGATCGCGTACAAGGTAACGAATTATTCTTACCAATGAACTCTGTTAGCAAGGATTCTGCAATTAATTTCCTAACGGGTCCAGCCGCAGATGTGAATACGTCAACACCTGCCTATAAACAAACGAAGGTTCGAGTAGAAGTGCTAAAAGCAAAAGGAAAATCACCACTTCCTCGAACAAACCCACGCTATAAAAAGCGTCATCCTCAAAATGGCGTCGAGGTACAACGGAAATGGAATCGTCCTGGCTACGTTCACTTAACAACTACTAACGAAAGAGAGTGAGAGCATGGCTGTACCGATTACAAGCATAAAGAAGCAACAATTTACGGAAGAACAACTAAAAGAGCAAAAATTAGATAATCTAAAACAACTACTTTCTGATCATGAAGAAGCAGTTCAGCAAGTATTTACCATTATGGCAGAATTAAATGATATTGGTGCATTAGAAGCTGCTACTAAGTTACTTGAAGCGAAAGAGGATGTTGCTCATATAGCACTTGGACAATTAACACGAAAGCCTGTGACGAATATCATTAATAATTTGATGGGTGTTGCAGGAGCCTTGACAGAGCTAAATCCTGAAACAACAACAAAACTTATTGAAGGCTTAAATGTTGGGATAGACGAAGCAAACAAAGCTCTAGAAACTGATGAAAAAGTGAGTGCTTTTAAGCTAGTTAAAATGTTAAATGATCCAGATGTTAATCGTGCAGTCAATTTCGGTGTCCATTTCTTAAAAGGACTTGGTAAAGGCTTAAAAGATTAGGTGGTGCCTACATGTTAACGAAAGAAAATATACTAAACGCCTTGAAACAGGTAGAAGATCCAGAGCTTCACCAAAGTATTATAGACTTAAATATGGTGCGTAATATTCAAATCAGTGGTACACAAGTATCGCTTGATATCATTTTGACGATTGCTGGCTGCCCTTTAAAAGCAAAAATTCAGCAGGATGTGGAGGAGGCATTAAAAGCGATTGGTGTCTCCCCTGTTATCATTAGCTTTGGGGCAATGACTGAACAGGAACGTCGCACCTTAACCACCTCTCTTCAAGCGAAAAATGTGACAGATAAAGGGATGCCAAAAATGCTATTACCCCATTCAGGTGTTCGATTTATTGCAGTAACTAGTGGTAAAGGTGGTGTTGGAAAATCTACCGTAACGATCAACCTAGCCGTTGCTCTCGCCCGTCTAGGGAAACGTGTCGGTATTTTAGATGCAGATATTTACGGCTTCAGTATACCAACGATGATGAATGTTGACCAAAAACCGACCATGCTGGACCAAACTGCGATTCCCGTGATGGTTCATGGCGTCAAAATCATGTCGATGGGCTTTTTTACAAATGACAACCAGCCTGTCATGTGGCGTGGACCTATGCTCAACAAATGGATTCGAAATTTCCTGGTCAACACCCATTGGGGAGAATTAGATTACCTTCTCATCGATTTGCCACCAGGTACAGGCGATGTGGCAATTGATATGGCGGCGATGATTCCTCAAGCACAGGAAGTGATTGTCACAACACCACATCTTGCTGCATCTCACGTTGCTTCCCGAGCAGGTTTAATGGCTCAACATACCAAGCACACCATACTTGGTGTCGTTGAAAATATGGCCTATTATGAAGGGACAGATGGTCAAAAAAACTATCTTTTTGGACAAGGTGGAGCTGAGCAATTAGCCGAATTACTGCAAACTAATGTTTTAGCACATATTCCTTTTGCCCAGCCTGAAGAAAATACGGGCTCCTCCGTATACGGTGCAGATACAATTATTGGTGAAGTGTTTACTCACCTAGCAGAAGACATACTTTATCAATAAAAAGAATCCCTTGATTTGCTTATACACAAATCAAGGGTTTTATTTTTCCCTGTTATTTTTTTCAAGCATTCATCGAATTTCACGGAACACTAATAGCCAGCCTTTTTTAATACTTGCATGAAATAAAAACGGTACGTATTTTGGACAAAGGTATCTAATGGGAGCCCTACATTCACCTGATATTTTGTAAAAATAAAATAAAATCGTTTATCCCATTTTAAACGTAATAACTGTCCCGCCTCTTCACCATGCTTCTCTGTAAATTCCTCAATCAAAGGTTCAATCATCGCAAAGCAATAGTCTTTTAAATGCGCGAGAGCTTCGATATCTTTATCCCTTTGAAAGCGTATAATCCAATTTATTATTTGCTCATTCATTAGCTTACTCCATCCTTATTTTACAGAGTTTCTTCCTATTAAATTATACTCTTTTTTATGAGAAGCGAATAATGCTTTCCAGAGCTAAATTATATTTCATCCCTCTGTCATTTCCATCTCATCAATTGGTCAATTCCAACGTAGGTGATATGGAACAATCCTATTCCTTGAATGTTTATCTAGAACTAAAAGCTGATCCCCTGTTTGGATGATATAGCCCTTCTCCACTGTTCGTACTTGAGGCTGCTGTTGATAGGAATGAATGGCACCTCCCATAGCAATTGATGCTTCTTCATATCGTACAGTACGAGCATAGGATCTGCACTCTCACGCTGAGTTCTTCGATATGAAAGGAGGGCAGTGCCGTTGGCTAAACTACATCTATCACTTTTGGCTCTAAATTGAACCGTTGAAAAAATGGTTCCACATTACTACCTCCACAAACAACCATTAGCTAAAATCTGAATAAAGCACATAACGGTCACATTCCACGCATTGAAATAAATACCCCTGATGATGCCCATTATTCATTAAGGAGGCAGAAAGCTCTTCTAGCGAAAAGCCCGTATAATTGTCAAACTGATCGTCTATGCCTAGTTCCACCATATCACTCCAACCAACATAGCCGATAAATGCACAGTAATCTGAACAATGGGCAACCCAATTATTTCCCTGCCAGCTCACATAACCTGGTGTTCGATATAGCACTTCCTCTGCGAATGTCGGATTTGTAATTTGTTCATCATGAATTAAATCTTGCTGGTATGAACCATCATATTTTCGGGCAGCTTCTCCACTATGAATACAAGAAGGACAAAGATAATCAACATCCTCTATCGCGTAAATACCACCTGTATAATAGACATCTACTTCCTGCTGACAACAATCGCATACAACGATGTCATCTGTTTCAAAAATTTTTGCTTCTACTGGCTTTGGTAAGTATTTAAACGTCGGGATGATCGTTTGTATGGGCTGTTGATCTCGTATTTTTTGTGGCATCAACGGAACCACCGAATTTGGTTGATTTATGTAGGTTTGTAGCGTTCCAAATTTTTTTCGATCTTTTTTATCTTTATTATTCATAATAGCTGTAAATAGTCGATACGCCTCTGGATACATCCTTAGTAGACAATAGACCTCGACTAATATTCTCAATGTTTCTTGCGTTTGTGGTTCTTTCTTTAATTGCTCTTTAAAAATATGCATCTGGTTAACTGTTTTTGGCTGAGAAGGATTGAAATTATTTCTAAGCTCTTGCCATTCTTCAGCAATTATCATCAAAATCTGCCTCCTTCGTTTACCTAATTTTCATCTTAAAAAGAATACTCTTTCATGACTTGGCAAATTTCAACTTGATAATGTGTGTACCATTTCTCTTTTCCTAATTGCTGAGCCGTTAAATGCTTGGCATTGGCTTTCCAAGCTTGAATAGCCTCTAGTGATTCCCAATAGGATACGGTAATGCCCTTCCCTTCCTCCTCCCTTACGCTTTCAACACGTAGGAAGCCAGGCTGTTGCTTGGCTAAGGCATCTATTATTTCGGCCATCTTACCATAGCCCTCCCCATCATGTTCGGTTCTTTGTGATGTAAAGATCACTGCATAATATGTTTCCATTTCTTTCTCCCCCTCTATAACTTTTATT
Source organism: Lysinibacillus sp. GW247-5R2A (assembly GCF_059424475.1). Taxonomy (NCBI): domain Bacteria; kingdom Bacillati; phylum Bacillota; class Bacilli; order Caryophanales; family Bacillaceae; genus Lysinibacillus; species Lysinibacillus sp. GW247-5R2A. The sequence continues at coordinate 47,650 of NZ_JBWKZL010000005.1, forward strand.
GTAAACGATAATGACTTTGACTAAAATCAAAATATAGTAAACGAAAGGATTGTGACATATGGGAATTAATCCAAATATGGCTGAAGTCGCAGCGCTCCTCGGTGAAACTTCAAGAGCTACAATGCTCGCTAGTATGATGGACGGTCGTTTCCATACGGCTAGTGAATTAGCCTATATGGCCGCTATTAAGCCTCAAACGGCTAGCTTCCATCTAGCTAAATTAGTAGAAGGAAAACTAATAAAGGTAGAAAAACAGGGTAGACACCGCTATTTTCAATTAGCAGACGAGGAAGTTGCTCAATTTCTTGAATCCTTCCTAGCCATTTCACCGCCTCCTGAAATACGCTCTTTAAAACAATCTAGCCAAATAAAATTATTGCAGGAGGCTCGAACTTGCTATGACCATCTGGCTGGTAAATTAGGTGTTCATTTGACAGAATCGATGATGCGAGCGGGCTATTTAAAATTAGATGAAAAGCAGTTTGTTTTAACAGATGAAGGCACCTTATTTTTCACATCTTTTGGTATCGATTTACCTGCATTAAAAAAGAAAAGAAGATCCTTCTCACACGCCTGTTTAGATTGGAGTGAAAGGCGTTATCATCTTGCTGGTGCTCTTGGTAGTGAGCTATTCAATCATTTATTCCAGCTTGGCTGGCTTACTCGTGTCCCTTCTATTCGCGCCATTCAGGTGACGGAGAAAGGTAAAATTGGATTGAAAGACGTATTTCACATAGAGATGTAAACAAGTAGGGGACTTGAGGCAACACGTTATGACCTCAAGTCTTTTTTTCGACTAAATGTACGATTGACTAGGTAAATTCCGACTAGTATGAATAATCCCCCTCCCATGAAAGATGGTTGTAAGGGTTCATCTAACAATAGCCAGCCTGTTAACACGCCAAAAAAAGGCGCTAAAAACAAATAGGCACTTGTTTTCCCAGGGTCACTATTTTGCAGTAAATAATACCAGCCTGCAAATTGGATGATGGAGGAAAAGAGGCTAAGCCATAATAAAATCAGCAATGATGATTGATTGATAATAAAAAACGATTGCTCTAATAATGTACTCGCTAGCAAAAGAAGCAAGCCCCCAAACAACATTTGATAGGCTGATAAAACCCAAGTATCAAATAACGCACCCCATTCTTTCGCTAATAATGTGGCAAGCGCCCAAAAAACAGCCGATAAAAATCCAAATAGAAGCCCTATTTTCCATTCAACCTGAGCACCCATCGTGATAATCACACCGATTAAACCAAGAAAAACTCCTATCCATTGATGAAAACCGTAACGCGCTTTAGTAAAAATGGTGGCAAATATGACAACAAGTAGTGGGTTTGTAAATGTTAAAATAGAGGACTCACTTGCTGTAATGGACCGGAGGCTTAGAAATATACACCCCATCACGCCCGCCGTTTGAAATCCGCCGATGATTAATAACTTCCCCCACTCTTTCCTTGTAGTTGGATGCGGTCTTTTTAAGAGCCTAACGATGATAGCCATGATAATTCCTGCCAGTATAAAACGCAGGGCAGCCAATAATAAAGGGGATGAATAAGGGTACCCTAATTTTACGACGGCGAAAGATGAACCCATTAAAAAGGTTGTTACTACTAATAACGCTATAAATTGATAGTTTTTCATACAACATACTCCTTAGCTGTTTTTTAATTACTCTATTAGAATTATAAACAGGCAATGATTCAACATTTATCGAAGTATGGATTACATCTAGTATTGAAACATAAAAGTCTTACCTCTATCTGCATAGAGGTAAGACGCTTTAACGATTAATGATCCATAAATTTTTTCAGGTTTTCAGCGATTTCTCGTGATTTTGTATGGTGTAAATAATGATCTCCATCCATTGTGATGACTTTGCCGTGTACTGAATTTTCGACCTGCTCCTCATGAAGTGGTATCCAGTTTTTCTCAATCCCCCCGCTATTTGCTTGAACAAATAACAATAAAGGCAAATCTTTAGGGAAAGTAAGTTTTTCTGCTGCTTTAAAATTTTGAGCAATATCACTCAGTTCATTGGAAGTGCTCGTATTATAAAAGTTTTTAAGCGTAATCATCCTAATTTGCTCCTTTATTTCATCGTCATAAGGTAATCCAGCATATGGATCAGAACCCGATAGTTTTAGAGCTACTCGAGCAATGCCTGATTTTTTTAGAAATTGTAACGACTTAATGGGGAACTCCGTATCCATACCGTCCTGAGTAGGAACACTGCTATCAATTCCGATAAATGCAGTTACCTCATCTGGATATTTATTGACATAATCGAGTCCATAGATCCCTGCTATCGAATGGCCCATTAACATATACTTGTCAATTTTTAATGTCTGTAGCGCTTCATGAATCTCACTAACTATATTCTCTGTGCTGCGCTCTTTCTCAGTATCATCGCTAAGCCCATAGCCAAAAGGCTCTACAGAAACAACCTTATAGTGTGGAGTTAGTTCCTCAATCAGTGGCTGAAAATCAAGCGTTGGAGCTGCTGTTCCGAAGCCTGGTAGTAAAACAATGGTTTCTGCACCCTCCCCTTGAACGGTAATATTCATATTTTCTCCATTAACAGCAACGAGCTGACCATAGGGTTCTATTTTACCTTCTTCTATTTTGTTGAAAATCATGTTACCTGTAAAAATAATAGCGAGTAGTAGCACTCCTATTGCACCTATAATCGCTATCGTTTTCAATAAGATTCTAGTAAATTTTTTCATATTTGACGCACGAGGGGGTTCACCTTTACTCGTGCCTCCCTCCTTTACACTGTTGTTACAGCTACCTTCTGAGCCGTTAACAACAGTGTAAAGGACGAAGATGTCTTCCTAATGACGGTAATATGAACGCAATATGAACAATAAAAAAATGTTACGCTTCCTATGTCAATACCAACATAGAAATCATAACATTTATCTTTTAATGAGCTGTGATTGGCAAAGTAACAATAAATGTCGTTCCTTGTCCAAGCTCACTCTCCACCTGAACGTCCCCTTTATGCAAGGAAACGATTTGTTTCACAATAGCAAGTCCCATCCCACTGCCCTCATATTTTGGACTGTGGGAACGATCCGCCTTAAAAAATCGCTCGAATACCCGCTTCTGATCCTCGTGGGAAATGCCAATGCCCGTATCTGTTATGCGAACTAACACATGTTGAGCGTCTTGTGACATGCTAATCATTATCGTGTCGCCATCCTTTGAAAATTTAATACTATTCGTAAGAAGATTTGTCCATACCTGATTTAATTGATCATAATCCGCCATGACATTCATCGACTGTAACTGGAGGTTAAAATGGATGTTTTTAGCCATCCATTGTGGCTGGATTGCGACGATTACACGTCTAATTTGTTCATCTAGGCTCAACGACACAATCTGCATCGGTGGTGCCTTGGACTCAAGTAAACTTAGTTTTAGTAGGCTATCACTCATTTTAGACATTCGTTGAGCTTCAGCCATAATAATATCCAGATAACGATTTTTTTCCTCATCCGTTAAATCTACTTGCTTTAGTGCCAGAGCATAGCCAGATATCGAGGTAAGGGGTGACTGAACCTCATGGGATACGTTCGAGACAAACTCTTTCCTCATTTGCTCTAATTGCTGCAAATCATAAGCCATTTCTTCAAAGCTTCTGGCCAAAACACCTAATTCTCCTGATTGTTTAATGTTGAGCTCGACATTAAAATCTCCACCTGCTATATGTCTCGTGGCTTTTGTTAATTTTTTAATCGGTCTCACTAAAAACATAGCCGCTATTAGAAATACTACACTGCCTATAACTAGCGCATAGGTGGAAAAATTTAAAATTACCGTGAGGGCAAAAGAGGCAGAGGAGACAGCTTTTGGTTCGATAAACATCGCTTTAGTTCCTTTGTCAGTTGTTAAAGGCATACCGACAAGTCCTGAAGAAACGTTCGGATTCACTTGCACAACTTTACCATCCAGCACGTCTCGAACCTGCTTCTTAGTCACGTCAACTAATTTATCGCTTGGAGCATCTCCATAAGCCTTCATCTCCCCTGCTTCATCATAAACATAGACATCATACGATTTCAGTTGATTCATTTGGCTAAGTAAATTTTCTGCCTCCTGAAAAGGCATTGTGTCAAAAATTAAGACAATGTCCTGTCCAAAATTCAGCAAGGGGATTTGTAAGTACTCATTCAATTTATCTTTAAATATCCATGTGGCTACGAAGAAGGAAACGACTGTCCCCCCAATGACCGCAACAAGAAATGTCAACACAACACGTGTATATAAAGATTTAATCATTCATCAACCTCTAGCCGATAACCAAGACCTCGTATCGTCTCAATATGGAAATCAGCGATCATCGCGAAGCGTTCACGCAAGCGCTTTATATGTACATCAATTGTTCGATTATCGCCAGCATAATCGATTCCCCAGATTTGATCGATCAGCTGTTCACGTGTATAAACCTGTCCAGGCGTTTCAGCTAGCTTGTATAATAATTCGAACTCTTTAAGTGGCAACGTAATCGTATCCGTTCCAGTCATAATTTTATAGGTCTGACGGTCAAGTGTAATAGCACCGAGCTTAATGGTCTGCGAGTAGCCAATCCTGTAACGCTTTAATAAAGCCTTTACACGTACCGTCAATTCTAAAGGATCGAATGGCTTGGTCAAATAATCATCTGTACCGAGCTCAAAGCCTTTGACTTTTTCCCATGTTTCACCTCTTGCCGTCAGCATAAGTAATGGAATTTCAGCATTTGCTCTCCGTAGCTCCTTACATAAAGTCCAACCATCCATCGTTGGCATCATAATATCAAGCACTACGAGATCAACAGGTGTTGAGTGATAGATGGATAATGCTTCCTTCCCATCTTCGGCTTCCACTGTTGTGAATCCTTCCTTGCGCAGAAACAGGCATACAAGCTCGCGAATATTCGCATCGTCGTCAGCAACAAGTATAGTCGTCATACATCCGTTCCCTCTTTTCCAATGTAAAAGTCAACCCTATTATACTATAAATGAACGTCACTTCTCGCCTACATGCCTCTCCTTTCTAAGAGAAACATTTCCATTAGGAAAAAGAATCCCCCTCATGTCTTTTATTTTTACATAAAATGAAACTTTTGGTTTTTTGGCTCGTATTAATTAGAAAATACTGATTTTTATGGAGGTCATATGTTTAAAATTAGAGGCCTTTCCCTTATCTTTCTATGCTTATTAGCAGCCTGCTCTCAGGAGAATGTAGTTCCTAAAGAGCAGCTACAAGAAGAAATAATGGATGAAAATATCGTGGTAACAGCAGATGGTAAAGTTACCTTTAAAATTATGAATAACATCGATGCTCCCAAAGAAACTGTGGATACGATAAAAGATGAAATCCAAAAGGCTTATGATGATATTATGCAATCCATCCATACATCCTATGTTCCATCTGAGCAAATAACAGTATTTCTAAATGGGGAAAATACTGAATCCTGGGGTTTAGCATCGAGAATAGAATTAGCTATCAGTCAAGAAGGTTATTATCCACTTGTTCATGAAATGACACATTCCTTACTTGGTTATGGGGGCAATTTTAATACTGATCATGGTTATTTTACACAAGAGGGTTATGCGGTCTATATGGACGAACAATTTAGTAAAAGTGAAGTTGATATGGAAAAGTATATGAAGTATTTTATGGATTCAGATAAATTAATTCCCATTAGTAAATTGATTGATCCAAATCAAGATGATGCCTATTTTCGCCCAAATCTTACAAATCTAAATGAGTTGAATACCCTTAGATGGATGAGCTATACTCACGCAGCTTCATTTGTTAACTATTTAATTGAAACCTATGGACTCGAAAAATTTGAAAACATCTACGATAAGAAGGACTTGGCAAATAAAATAGAAGAAGTGTACGGAAAAGGAGTTCATGAAATTGAAATGGATTGGTTAGCCTTTATTCGTAATCAAAAGGGGTTTACCTATGAAGAAAAGTTTAATTTGCCTGATTTCTATGATAAAAATACAATTATTCTCCACCTTGATCCTACATATTTTGAATAATAGAAAAGAGCTCATCATTTAGCACAAAAGATCTACGTTCGCAACATACCGAACGTAGATCTTTCCTTTTTGCCTAAAAGTAGCATTCCATGCCATCTACTTTAATTAGGCAATTAGCTTGGCAAACCATGCCACATAATGCGCTCCAGGAATGAATAATAACTGTGCCACAATCGTCCCTAAAAATCTTGAAAACATCATCATGACTGAGGCTTTTTTTAAATCTAAATAGCTTCCTCTTTTATTAATAACATCATCGGCCAGGATGGAGATCTTTGGGTCAATGAATAGAATTAACAGTATGGTCGCTATGCCATTAATTAAACCAGATGCCATAACGGCAGTTGTTTTTAATTCTGGTACTAATAAAGTTGCATACAAAGCAGATAAAACGCCAATGGTATAGATTGCCGTAATGACGATATTCGTAATAAATAACTGTAGAGGGATATCTCGTAATCCAATATCTTTTAAATAGGTAAAGCGAGGCTTATGAATATGCTTCAAGCCACGTCTTATATATTCATACGTAAAACCTTTTTTCATTAATGCTGGGATGGAACCCCTTTCATCAGCCAAATGGACGATAGCTCTTGAAAATATGGCTACGAAAGTTGGGATGAGTAAGATACCTATGAGTGTTCCAAGAGATGCCGCTCCAATAATTATTCGAAACTGCTGTTCTACATGTGTCAAGGCATCGTCCACAGGTGCAGTATCGACCAAGCTACCCGTAAATGGCTGTTGCATCATATTAGCAAGCCGTGAAACCATGACCATGACATTAAAAAGAGCTAAAGCAGATGCTAGTAACCTGACACGTGCCCCAGATAAACGTACCGCATAGGCAAGCGTTTCAATGGCATGAATGATTAAAATAAACAAGGCAATCATTATTAATTTATTTGTTATTAACTCCACACTGTGTACCCTTGCTTTCTAACGATTTTACATACTGACGCAAAACAATCAAAATAGTTCCGATAGAAAAATCTTACCCCACAAATGAAAGGGTAAGATTTTTTTCCACTAGGAGAAAGGAGTACTCGTTTAGTTCCATTCTTCTTCTCTCATTATATTAAACTGCTCTTCTAGACCAAATCACTACGGGAATGAGCAGTAACGACAATAGCCCTCCTGCTAAGGACAATGCCGCATAACTAGCATTCGCTACGACCATTCCTGAAAGAGCACCACCAGATGCCCCTGCCAATGCCACAAATACATCCATTTTCCCTTGTGTTTTAGCTCTTGTAGACGGCTCGGTCGCATCAACGATTTGTGCGGTACCACTAATCAAACCGAAGTTCCAGCCTAACCCTAGTAAAGAAAGTGCTACTATTAATAATATCATCGAATCGCTTGGAGCGAATGCCGCTAATAAACCCGCTAGTAGCAACGTAACACCGGCGGCGATACTCATAGCTGTTCGTCCAACTTTATCAACAAGAATACCTGTTACAAGCGATGGCAGATACATAGCCCCTACATGAAATCCAATAACAATGCCTACTTCCGATAAACCATGTCCATGATGCTTCATATGTATGGGTGTCATTGTCATGATCGCTACCATGACAATTTGTGTTAAAACCATTACGGTTGCCCCTACTGCTAAGCCACGCTTATTCCCCATTGGATGTGTGGACTGTACTTGTTGTTCTTGAGCAAATTTTTGCTTATGCGCCTCTATTCCTTTAGCAATTTCTAAGGGATCAGGACGCAGCATCACAAATAGAACAAGCCCTGCTACTATAAAAGCGGCAGCAGATAATAGAAAAGGACCAGCAAGCGCGGGGATACCAATCGATAGCGCCACTTTTCCCATCAATTCTACTAAATTGGGACCTAAAACTGCCCCGAAAGTTGTCATCAGCATAGTCGTACTAATAGCTGTAGCACGTTGTTTGTCATTCGCTAAGTCGGTGCCCGCGTATCGTGCCTGTAAATTGGTTGCAGTTCCAGCTCCATAGATTAATAGAGAGATAAACAGCATACTAACACTATTAAATATTGCAGCCATGACGACTCCAATAGCTCCTAGCCCTCCAACAATAAAGCCAGTGGATAATCCTGTTCGACGGCCATAACGTTGTGATAATTTACCAACAATGAAAGCTGCCACAGCTGACCCTAACGTAAATAATGCAGATGGTACACCTGCATAAGCATCAGTTCCAAGCATTTGTTGGGCTAATAAAGCGCCTACTGTAATACCAGCCGCTAGCCCTGCCCCCCCAAATATTTGCGAAAGGCTCACTACTAGTAGTACACGCCTATATAAGCTTTTTAGTTTTTCTGGTGACTCTATATATGATTCTATCGTAACTTCTACTTTTCCAGACATTCTTTACCCCCTCTTTCTAGTTTGCATAAGATTTTATTGGCCCCTATATTTCATTCAGCTAGTTCTACGTTATTCTCCAGCCAACCTCTGCCAATCTAAAACACCCTCTTCTAGCCGGAAAGCCTTAATCCCTTTTGCGGTTAACATTTTTACAGCTTCGGCTGCCATTAAGCAATAAGGACCTCTGCAGTAAGCTACAATGTCAACATGAGTTGGTAATGTAGCTAATTGTTCCTCTAACTCTTCAATAGGCATAGAAACAGCTCCTGGAATATGTGCTTGTTCAAATTCTTCTTTTGGTCGAACATCGAGTAATAGCACTTCTCCCTTATCCATCCGTGTTACGAGATCCGCAAGCGTTACTCCCTCGATGCCAAGATGCTCATTAAAAAATTCTTCTTTTATTTGTTGAACCTGAATCAATTGCTTTTCAGACAGTGCATGTAATGTCGTTAAAAATTTAGCAATCACTTCATCTGCTAATTCGTAAATGACAAAATTACCTTCCTTTGAAAACTTTACTAATCTGGCATTAAATAATGTCTTTAAATGCTGAGACACATTAGCAACGGACATATCTGTACTTTTGGCTAATGCATCAACAGACTTTGGACCTTGAGAGAGAATATCAAGTATTTCTAATCGTTTAGGACTTGATAAACTTTTGCCAATTCTAGCGAACTCTTGATATAACAAGTCCTTTAAATGTCGCTCATACAATTTCGAGTACCACCTTTCAACTATTCAATTAATTTATTGAATAGTTGAATCTTAATTCTTTATTTTACCATTGTCAATTACTTAATGTTACGAGGAAAACGATGGTTTAAGCACAAAAAAGAACATGTTTTAAAAACATGTTCTTTCAATAGGACTAAAGGGCATGCATCACGACTTTCTTTTTCTTAGAATACAATAAAAATGTTGTCGTTAAGCTTAAACTAATAATGCCAAACACAAGCCCCATCCCACTTAAGCCGATTAAATCTAGCATCATACCTGTAGACAATAGGACGACCTGAAAGACGACCGAATCGATCATATTTCGGAACGAGAAAAAACGCCCATGGAATTGTTTTGGGACCTGTTTTTGAAAGATAACCATAGTCGTTGGGAAGAAACAACCTACTGTAAAGCCAAATACCCCAAAAGCGACTAAAGCAAAAAGTTTGATATCTGCTAGTAACAGTAGGAGCTCCATAGACCCAATAATAAATGCCAATGTAAAGAGGAGTGTGCCCATTTGCACTCGATCAGCAATTATTTTTAATCCTGCCGCTCCTAGCATAAAGCCGATACCTTCCACTGTATACAACAAACCTGAAATTGTTGTAGATTGATGCATTTCCGAGATTTTCATTATGACTAAATTAAAAGAGCCTAAAAATAACGTTGGTATTAACATCAGAACCAATGTCATCAGCACCATTGGATGCTCTTTCACCATTGGTAATACCTCTTTAAAATTCCCTTTTTCTTTATTCGTTACTGTTGCATTCGTCTCTTCCTCTAATTGCAATAAACTAGTAATGACAAACATAACGATATAAACAATAAATGAAATGATATATAACCACTTTAAATCAAAAAAACTTAGCATAAATCCTGCTGCGGCTGTGCCGATGATTCTAGAAATAGTTCTAGCGTTCATTTGCCAGGCATTCAGCGTAATTAAGTCTTGCTCCTTTGCAATCATTGGAATAATCGATTGCAGTGCAGGCATATAAAAGGCAGCTGCTATTTGCAATGTAATTAAAAATAAAATCATCCATACGACCGAATTGGTATAAAGTGCGATAAACATAAATAAAACACTCACTATTCGCCCAATACTTGCCATTTGTACAACCGTTTTTTTCTTCGATTGATCAATAATGCGACCTGCCATAGGCCCTACGACCAAGCCCGCTAAAATCCCACAAGAAATAATTAATGATTTGTGAAAGTCTGAAGGCACTACCTCTTGCATAAAGGCGAGATTTCCAATAATACCAGCCCATAAGCCGAGACCTACGACAAATTCACCTAATAAAATAATCCAAACATTTCGATTTCGCCACATGCTGTTCTCCTCGTTGTTCTTACAATGTCATAAAGTCTATCGTAACAAAATTTTAAATATTCGTACATAGCGATATAAAAAATTATGACTAGCTTCTATGCCATTCCGCCCAATTCTATCTTTTTTAAGAAGTATACTATTTTTCCTATAAAAAATACTCATCCAAAAGTTTGAATTATTCAAGGAAAAAACACCGTTTGATGAAATCATCAAACGATGTTTTTTATTAGGATAGTTCTAGTTTATGCACAAGCGCCTTTCTTCTACGCTCGATTATTTTTTGACTAATTAATGTCATGATAAATAATAAGCCTACAGTTGTGGCCATCATCCCTGCTATAGAGGTATCCCATAGCTTCGCTAAATAATAGCCAATGACAGAAGCACCAGCACCAAAGAGCATACTGTAAATAAACATTTGCTTAATCGTCTTACTAATTAAATAAGAAGTTGCGGCCGGTCCAATTAGCATGGCAACGACTAAAATGGCTCCTACGCTATCAAATGCTGCAACCGTTGTAAATGAAATTGAGGTCATAAATCCATAGTGGAGAAAGACAACGGGTATACCAATCGTTGCGGCATAGACAGGGTCAAAGGTTGCAACCTTCATTTCCTTAAAGAATAGTAGCAAAAATACAATATTGATCACTAATACAAGTAAAAGCATCCATACAGCCTTAGGCATGGCTAGACCTAAAATCGTCCATCGATCCCATGGAACGAAAGCAATTTCTCCCATTAAAACATGCTCTACATCCAAATGGACATTACTTGCAAATAATGTAATGAGCAGAACACCCGCCGCGAACAAGGATGTAAATACCACCCCTATCGCTGCATCCTCTTGAATACCTGAAGAATGTAATAATTGTACGAGATAAGCTGTTAAAATACCCGCAACTGCTGCACCTATTAGCATCCAAAAGCCATTCAATGATTGGGTAATGATATAGGCCATCACAATACCAAAGAGGACCGTATGGCTAATGGCATCGGCTATCATAGACATTTTACGCAAAATAAGAAAAACGCCTGCAATCCCACATGTTACACCCACTAATAAGCCAGTTAATACAACCCAAAACTCTATCATCCTATACCACCCTGCTTTCGAAATTGCATTTTTCTACGATATTTATTAATTTGACCAGCAGGACTTATAAAATAGGAGATAAAGAATATACCTGCCGCCACTAGAACGATAATTGGACCGGTTGATAATCCTGTTCGAATCGCGCTAATAAAAGTACCTGTCACACCTGAGATACCTCCAATCGCTGCACTCAATAGGAGCATCGTACTCAGTTTTTTCGTCCATAATTTGGCGCTTGCAGCAGGAATAATTAATAAAGCTGACATTAATATTACACCTACAGCTTGGATACCTGTAACAATCGTCATGACAATTAATACGGTTAGCGTAGCCTTTAAGGCCTCAATCGGTAAGCCAATTCCTTTTGCATAAACAGGATCAAAGATGAGTAATTTCCATTCCTTATAAAAGAACAGACTAACTAAAATAATGACAGCTGCACTGATGAACAGCCACATTAAATCAGCCTTTGTCATCGTTGCGGCTTTACCAAAAATAAAGTTATTAAGACCACTCTGGTTTCCAATTGGACTTCTATTAACAATAGTTAAAAACACAACACCGATGCCAAAAAATACGGTCAGTACTAACCCAATAGCTGCATCCGCCTTCAACTTTGAAAAAGATACAATCCATTGTATACAATACACAGATAAAGCAGATGTAATACCCGCTCCGAGCATTAAAATTGGTAATTCCTTTTGTCCTGTCAGGAGGAATGCAAGCGCGATACCTGGTAAGGCTGCATGTGCCGCAGCATCGCCCACTAAGCTTTGTTTTTGCAAGAAGGAGAAGGTACCTGTTATGCCTGCAGCTATACCGAGTAACATAGTGCCACTAAGTACCCACAATAAGTTACCACTTATCATCATGAACCCTCCCTACGCATGCTGCATCATGAATAGTTTACCACCATATGTTTTTTGCAATTGTTCTGGTGTAAAAACATCTTCTGTTGCACCTGATGCTAATATCGTTTTGTTTAATAGAATTGTATAATCAAAATATTCTTTGACCGTTTGAAGGTCGTGATGCACGACAAAAATACTTTTTCCCTGAGCCTTTAATTCTTTTAAAATATCAATGATCGTTTTTTCTGTTGCAGCATCGACCCCAGCAAATGGTTCATCTAAGAAATATATATCTGCATTTTGTGCTAAAGCTCTTGCTAGGAATACACGCTGCTGCTGTCCACCCGAAAGCTGACCTATAGAACGCTCTGCAAAGTCCAGCATCCCTACACTTGCTAATGCTTGCCGAGCGACTAGTTTATCCTGTTTCGTCGGTCTTTTAAATAAACCTGTATGGCCATATCTCCCCATTAACACAACATCGAGAGCATTTGTCGGGAAATCCCAATCAACGGCATTTCGCTGTGGTACATACCCAACTACTAAACTTTTCGGCTCAAATATTTTCCCTAAAATTTCTACTTTTCCAACTTTATTTGGAAGTTGATTTAATATTGCCTTTAAAAACGTTGATTTTCCTGCACCATTTGGCCCGATAATCGCAGCTAGATGACCTTTAGGAACCGTCACACAGGCATTTTCCAATACTGTTTTCTTATCATAAGCGACTGAAAGATTTTCCACTGTTAATGCATCCATTTTATCCACCTACTTTAATGCATCGACAATTGTGTCGATGTTATATTGATACATCCCTATATACGTACCTTCTGTTGTGCCTTCCGCACCCATTGCATCCGAAAATAGTTCTCCACCGATCACAATGTCATGTCCCTTTTCTTTAGCCCCTTCTATAACCGCCTTCATCGCTTTATCAGATACACTTGACTCGATAAAAATAGCCTTGATTTTATGAGCGACTAAGAAATCAACCATTTCCTGAACGTCTTTGACTCCATACTCTGAATCTGTACTTAAGCCTTGTAAGCCACGCACTTCAAAGCCTTGACTTCGACCGAAATAATTAAAAGCATCATGGGCAGTTACTAAAATCCTTTGTGTCTCTGGAATTTCTTCGACACGTTTTTTTGCATAGCCTTGTAAATCATCTAGCTTTTTTAAGTAAGACATTTCATTCTGTTGAAAATCCTCTTTGAATTCTGGGTATTCTTCTTGGAGTTGCAAACTGATTGCTTGGACAACTCCCTTCCAAAGCTCAATATCGAACCATATATGAGGATCATGTAGCATGGCATCACTATCACTAGCAAGTAATTGCTTAGTATCTAATGTTTCCCCAACAGCTAACACGGTTTTATCTTTTGCCATTTGTTCAAAAATGTCGAGCATCTGTCCTTCTAAATGTAAACCATTGTAAAAAATAACTTCGGCCTTATCCAATTTCGATAAATCGCTTTGGGTAGCCTTGTATAAATGGGGGTCAACCCCTGGTCCCATTAATGCTGATACTTGTAAATGATCGCCACTAATTTCTTTTATAGCATCTGCAATTTGTCCTGTTGTGGCGACAACAATTCCTTTTTTTTCTCCATCTGCTTCAGTTGAACAACCGAATAACAGAAGGGAGAGTGATAGTACGAATACACCTAACCATTGTTTCATTGACTTACCTCTACTTTCATTTTATTAGCCATTGCTTGAAAAAAAGCAGTCATGATGCACCTATAAAGGGGGTGGCGGACATGCCTTATTAAATCTTTTGGCTACGCCCGCCTTGTCAGACCTACATCATTACATGCATCGCTCTTTCTCATACAGCCACTTTATTTATATAATTTTCCGAATAAACTGGCGCCAGCTCATCCAGAAAAGGATTAATATTATGCCTGCTCCTACAGACTCTGTAAGTTTCCAAAGAATCGTAAGAAGTAATAAAACAACCATTGGAAGAATCGTCAGCTTGAATTCACCTAACTCTTTCATTCACGCACTCTTCTTTCTTTAGAGATATTTTGTTTCCCTTAGGAAAAATATATGCTTAAAACAAAAATAATTCAACTACTTTATGAAAATTTCTTTAAAAAAATTTTTTTCTAGAGGAAAATTTACTTTCGCCCAAACAAAAAAATCTCTAATGCTATGATTAGAGATTTTTAATAAAATAGTGATATTAAATATGGGTCAATCGTTGATTCCTAGCGGTTTCCCTATATATTCAAATGCATAAATATGTGTCCGAGTCAATTCAATGACGTCTGTTATTAAAGCTTCTTCTGATTTTTCATAGCCGCTTGCAATCCATTGCATCATTAAACCGTAGAAGCCATAAGAGGTATAATGTTTGAACATATCCATATTCACCGGTTGATTGTTTATGGTCTCAAAGTTAAATTGCTCTTGATAAATTTTCGTAATCGTCAAAGGCATGCGCGTATGCAATCCAGGAATCGTATCTTCAAAATTTAATAGCTCAAAAAATGTACGATTCTGATACATGTAATGAATAATATTAAATGAAGGTGCTTTGAGCTTCGTTGTGTACACTTTTTCCCCAAATAGATAGGGTTCCCCCACTGCTTGTTCTAGCCCATTCAACATCTGCTCTAGCAAATTTTCTGCTAGCTCAAATTTATCCTGAAAATGCACATAAAAAGTACTACGATTATAGCCTGCTTGTTCTACAATATCCTTTACTGTAATTGCCTGAAATCCCTGTTTTTTAATTAATTCAACTAAAGTGCTATAAAAATGACGACGGGTTCTTTCCTGTCTTTGTGTCCATTTTGTCACTATTTCTTCCTCCCTTTTAGACATTTTACATAGATATGTCTACTAGTTAGACAATTGCCATCACATTAATGATTGTTTCTGTTTTTTAGAGTTTTACAATAAAAGTACACCGTGATTGACACAGTGTGCAAGAAAATTTACTTTTATGGGAGTGTCATATATGGGGAAATTACAAGATAAAGTTGCAATTATTACAGGTGGTGCTTCAGGAATTGGAGCAGCAACTGCTGAATTATTTGTAGCAGAAGGTGCTAAAGTAGTACTGGTGGATCTTAATGAAGAAAAAGGCCAAGCATTTGCAGCCCAACTGCAGGCAGGCGGAGCAGAGGCTCTCTTTATGAAAGCGAATGTAACAGATGAAAATGAAGTGGCCGCTATTTATCAAACAACACTAGAGACATTTGGCAAAGTCGATGTTCTATTTAATAATGCAGGAATTGGACGAGTAACGCCAACTGAGGAGTTACCTTATGCAGAATGGCGTCAAACAGTGAATGTGGATTTAGATGGTGTATTTTTAATGGCACAGGCTGCCATTAAGGAAATGCTAAAAGCGCAAGGCGGGACAATTGTCAATACTGCCTCCATGTATGGATGGGTTGGTTCACCAGGGTCTGCAGCCTACAATGCAGCGAAAGGTGGCGTTATCAACTTAACACGTTCACTAGCACTAGAGTTTGCTACACGCGGTATCCGTGTCAATGCCCTTTGCCCTGGTTTTATTGATACACCAATTATTCCTGAAGAAAGCAAAGAGCCATTACGTCAAGTAACACCTATGCAACGTTTAGGTCAACCAGAGGAAATGGCAAAAGCCGTTTTATTCATGGCCTGCGATGATTCAACATTTATGACAGGCAACACATTAACGGTGGATGGTGGCTATACTGCCCAATAAATAACACTAAATAATCGCTTCCCCTTTAGAGGGTAGCGATTATTTTTTTATTGAGAAAAATTTGCAGTTTTTATCCATTTCCTGCAAACTATTAACATATCGAGCAGGAAAGGATGAAGATGACAAATGAAAAAATTAATAGCTATATTATTATTTTCCATTCTTATCGTAGGCAGCGCAAGCAATGTACAAGCTGCTGGCTTTAAAGATGTGTCAGAGGATCATTATGCCTATGAAGCTATCTTATGGGCAGAAGAATATGATATTGTGAATGGTTTTGCAGATGGTACATTTAAACCGAATGCTACTATTACCGAACAGCAATTAGCTAAACTTTTAGCTATTTTTTATGAGCTTGAATCTCCGATCGATGAATTAAAAAAACAGACCCCTTCTACCATCTGGTCGGATGAATTTTATAACCAGCTTGCTAGCTATGGTGTCCCTTTAAACGGCTATTTCGATAATCGGCTACGAGCTGCTACCGTGAAGCGTGGTGTCGTGGCACAGGCTATTACTCATTTAGCTAGTGGCAAAAAAGGATTAGATTCATCTATTCAATTTTTACTTGATTACTATATTTCTTCTGGACAAAATCCACAGTATGAAGACCGTAATTTACAAAAGTTTTATGGTGTGAGCAACAATATGACACGAGCACAGGTTGTGACAATGCTGTATCGCATGGATGAACGAAATTTTTATGAAATTTCAGGGGATGCACAAGCCATACATGACAATGCCAACAAATTATCGTTAAACACTCGTGCTAAAAATGCCCAAAATCAGCTCGATAAATCCATGCAACAAACTACACCTAACAAGAGTGCTTGGGAAGGCGTTTATACGTATTATTATAAATGGGGTAAAGGAACAAATGACTTTAACCGTCGAGATGCTATCATTTCAAACGCCACAAGCAATAGCTTTTCCATAGCTTTAACTGCGAATGATGGAACAGCTACAGGGAAAGTCAACGGAACTGCCACGATAACAAGCTCGAATAAGGCATTAATGAATAAGTCCTCAAACGGCAATCGTTGTGTTGTTGAGCTAGAGCGATTAACGAATAATGCGCTGAAAGTTACAGAAGTGGATTGTCGTGCAGAACGTAGTGAAGGCACCAATTATTCTGGTACTTTAAAACAACAATAGTACACAAGAGAGTCTGATTCGTTCAGGCTCTTTTTTGAGCACCCAAAATTTTATATTGCTCCTTGGCTATGGCAATAAAATCTAGAAGGCCAGGCTGCATATGTTTATCTTTATGCCAAGCAATGTCTGTAAAAATTGGTGCTAGGTTGATTGTCGAGTGAATTTCCTCTAATTGTCCATTTGCTAATTCCTTTTCTACGACCATTCTCGGTAAAAATGTAATACCTAAACCAGCTATCACACATTGCTTAATCGCTTCTATGCTCGCAAACTCTATCATTTGTAGAGGCAAAATATTTTCCTGCTGTAGCTGTGCTTCTAAATGATTGCGATAGGAGCACCCAGTTTCCGTTAGTAGCATGGTTTCTGTTGAAAGATGGGAAGCGACGAGAGGCTCCCTTCTAGCTTTCGAGGCACTCACAAAAATAAGCTGTTCTTCGAGTAAACGTTCTCGATGTAGCATCGCTGTTTCCTGATATGTATCTGTAATAAATGCCACATCTAACTTACCTGATTGCAATAACTCCTTGGCAATGTCAGTCGTATGCACAGGCTTAAATATAATTTTCACATGGGGATGCGCCTGTTGAAATTGCTGCAAAATGCTTGGCAGTCGATAAACACATTGACTTTCCTGTGCCCCTACTTTTAACACGACTTGTTCTTGTTCATTGGACATCGCCTTTTTAATTTCACGGTCTAGCTCTAGCATTTTTTCAGCATACTGTTGGAAACGCTTGCCTTCCTCTGTTAAAATAATCCGCTTCCCAAGCCTCTCAAAAAGTATAACCCCTAACTCTTGTTCCAATGTTTTAATTTGCGCAGTAATACTTGATTGAGCGTAGTCTAGGCGCTGTGCCGTTTGTGTAAAGCTTAATGTGTCTGCTGCTGTTAAAAATGTTTGAAGCTGCTTTATATCCATTTCCGCACCCCTCTTAATCAACTTTTTCGATATATTTTTATGAATCATTCCCTTTTATCGATAGTAAATCCAGTTTACACTAGCTCAGCAAAAGTGAACAACTTTTCAACCAAAGGAGGTTATAAACAGAAAAGGATTTGGAAACGTTATCGTCCAAATCCCTTTTTCATCTCATGCTATTGAAGTTTTTTTCGAAGACATTCGGCTGCTGACATCGCTTTTAAATCTTGAACTATATCTCCTGGTTTATTTCCTTCCCCTAAAATATATCCTTCAAATGATGTCCCCATAAAGTCAAAGATGTGTTGAAACTGCTGGATCATTGGTAGCCCTTTTATATAGGGCATATCACCACCAACTGCAATGACATATGCTTTTTTAGAAGACATATTGTCCTTGAAATTAGGGTAATTTGAATCTCTTATAGTTTGTGACCATCGATCAATAAAGTTTTTCATCTGCCCTGTCATGCTATACCAATAAATAGGTGTAGAAAATAGTAGAATATCATGCGGAAGTATACGTTCAATGATGGAATTATAATCATCATTGACTGTAGAAAAACCCTCCTCTGTATGGCGTTTATCTATTATAGGTAGAATTGAATAATCCTTAAGATAAATTTCTTCAACTTTTAAATCTTGAGTGACTAATTTTGTTAACGTTTCTGCATTGCCATTCGGACGATTTCCACCATAAATAACGGCTATTGACATGTTGGTGATCCCTTCTTCCTTAAAGTTTTCTAGTATTGTTCCCGAATAGTTATATCTTATTATGATTTCACAAATCGATAAAGATGATTATTTCGATAAAATGAATCGAAAAATCCGATTATAGAGCAGTGACTAGCATGGGAATTACATCATGAAAACTTTCAGAAAAAGGATTTTTTTAATGGGATAAGAACTACCTTCCAAATGAACAGACCACCACATTATAATGAATCAAAAATGTTCTTTACCCATTCAAGATACTCACGCATATAGTATTGCTGCTTAAAGCCATGATTCTGACCTTCCGCTACAATTACAGTGACATCACCATCTGCATTACGTGCGGACTGAATATATTCCTGTGGTCCTTTTACCCCTACAGCTGAATCCTTCGTTCCATAAGCAATAAATTGAGGGATATGAGCCGTTCTGAAATGCTTGGATAGATCAGTCTTATGCAAAAGCTCTTCTCGTTCTTCTGGATCTCTAACCACTTGATCATCAAAAGATGCAAAGAGCATTGGGACATTATAGCGGTACGTTAATGCCGGGTAAATCATAGCTGCAGTTGCTACTTGGTCATCAACTGCATCGATAGCATCCAGCTGATAATTTTTTGGAAGCCGTTTTTCTCCCTGAATGAGATTAATAAAACTTCCTGTTTGAAAACCTCCGGCACTAAAGCCTATCAATCCAATTTTATTAGGTTGTATTCCATAATCATTTGCATGGTAACGTAAATAACGGACAGCACGCTGCACATCTAATTGGGGAATGGGCCATTCATAGGGATTAGAACGATAATGTAGAACGAACGCGTTGATACCTGCCTTAGTTAATGATTCAGCGATATCCTTTCCTTCAGTAGTGCCGCCATCCATTTCCTTAAAGCCATAGCCACCACCTGGAATCACAATGACCGCACTATCACTGTTTGACACCGTATATGGAATCAAATAGGGCTCATCCTCATAGGTAGACTTTTCATAGCCTCCCTCAATTTCATGGACATATGTAAACGTATCAATGGCAGCCTCATTATTTTGATAGTCTTCTCCTACAATATGGCCGATAAATTTAAATGTAGCGAGCAGTCTATTAGGATTGCCTTTAATATTCATATCGTCTAGCTTGCTTCCAGAATGATTACCTGCAACTTCTTCTCCCCAAATTTCGACCTTTCGTTCAATATCGGCAACTGGCTTACCTGGTTTATTGCCAAATGGATTGATCTCAAGAAAAACATAACCAAATCCTATAATCAAAACCAATATAGCTAGCAATATTCCCACAAACTTGGCTGTTTTCTTCATTATTTTCATCATCATTAACCTCCGTCAGTAGAGAAAAAGTTAGACGAGCATCTACGAATTACCTAAAGATGATTTCCTTGACAACTCAAGCATCTTATTGGCCTTAGCCTTCGTATTTTTTACTTCACTATATGTGCCGCAGGTGAATCTTTTTCAAGTCTAAAATCAAATTTGTCCATGTTTTTATATTGAGGATCTAGATAACTAGTTGTCGCATCACTATTGGAAGCGATTTTAAACTTTTTAAACGAATCATACTCGGTATCCTTCCATATCCAAATACCATCCTGCCCTTTTTCTTGATGAAACACATTCCTCGCCAATTTATTATTTTTATTACTAGTAAAATAGTTGGCTATAAATATTCGAGAAGATCCAGCTGTTAGTATATTTTTTTCGATAATATTATTGTGAGTATCATGCTGTAATAAAAGCTGACCTCCATTTAATTCCATCGTATCATTACGGTAAATAATATTGTGAGAGATAGTTGAATTTTTCGTCCCTCCTCTTTCTTCATCATACCCACCAATCGATATTCCTGTGAAAAAATTATTATATACTGTATTATTTAGTACTTTTATATTATCCGCATACTTATTTGCATGTTCAGATGTTACTTCAATTCCGATATCATTCTTATAAAGCGTATTGTTCTCTATCGTTATATTCTTTCCACCATCGACATATATTCCCCCAGCAGAATAATTCTCGCCATATGCTGGATTACCATAGGAGGAAATTTCATAAACTTGATTATTTTTTACAACACCGTTTCGTACATAGTCCAATTTTTTATCATTTGAAATTCCTTCAAACCCAATCAGATCAATTCCGATATTATTGCTTCGACGGACTACATTATTTTCTATTGTAAATCCATCAATGTTCCCATTCAGGACCACCGATTCACTTGCACCTATTATTAAATCCTCCACTGTATTACCTATAATATTTATATCTCTCATTGAACCTGTTCCATAGACAGCGATTCCATGGCCATTTCCATCCTCGGCAAAGGTTTTTATCCTTTTCACATGATTATTTGCTACGGTAATATGGCTACTGGAGCCTGTTACATAGATTCCCATCACTGTTTCATCTAGTTGTTCCGTCGTTAAATCCTGGATCGTGAATCCACTAATGGTAATGTAATTTTTATTCTTTATCGTTACAAGAGTTGCATTATCGTCAGTATTCTTCATCGACTCTCCACTAAGAATAACTTCTTCATTTTCATACGCCCTGAAAATAACGGGGTTTAATTTTGTACCACTATGTATAACAGCAAGCTTTTCCTGATAAATGCCTTTCCGTATCAATACGGTTGTCCCTGCTTCCGCTTCTAATGCCGCCTTTTTTAGTGTTCGGTATGGGCTTAATTTTGTACCATTATTGGCATCACTTCCATTGCTGTCTACAAATATTGTCCTATCCTGTTTTGTTTCTGTATCATTCGTTGTTAAAACGATCATCACAGCAGCTATCATCAAAAAAAATAAAATCCATTTTTTCATATATTCTCCCTTTTCACGATAATTTCTAAAATCCTTTGTCGAAACGACGTTAAATGGTCGATTTTCTAATCACAATCTCTGCTAATACTAAATTAATTATAAAAGCTAACCATGTTGCTAACGAATATGAAAATCCATATGGAAGACCCGCTACATAATGCAATATCGTCACAAGTATGTAAATAGTTAGATTGGCAAACGTTAAGAAAAAGCTTCTTAGCATCCAGCTCCGATGACGATGAACTTGTCCTTTTCTTATAAAGCGATAACCGTTTATCGTCGTAAGCAACCAAAGTGTATTTAAAATGAAGAAACCAATCGTACTCCATATACCCCCATTTGCGTAGAGCGCTACATAATAGCCTGGAAGTATATTAAATACAATCACCATTACGTAGATTCGACCA
The DNA here is from genome assembly GCF_059424475.1 of Lysinibacillus sp. GW247-5R2A. Classification (NCBI taxonomy): domain Bacteria; kingdom Bacillati; phylum Bacillota; class Bacilli; order Caryophanales; family Bacillaceae; genus Lysinibacillus; species Lysinibacillus sp. GW247-5R2A. The sequence goes on from NZ_JBWKZL010000005.1 coordinate 69,792, forward strand.
TTCCAGCGGTGTAGATGAGGGTTTTTCTTTCTCATCGCTCTCGAAAGACCTAATGGCCCAGTAATTAAAGCAATAATGGCTAAAGCAATATGCAGTTGGATCATGACAATCCATAATTTTGCATTCGGAAGTTCTATTTCCTTGTTCGAAAGAAATGTCGAAAATGTCGGATCGACCATAAAATTTTTAGATGTTGTATGTAAAATCCACATCACAGCTATCACCGATAAACTAATGACTAAGCCTTTTCTACTTCTCATGTCCTGCTTCCTCTCTGTTTGTAAAGTGCCCTTCGATCGATACACTAGTGTCCGATCAACATCGTACATCTGTCTATCTCAAAGTATCTATAAACAGTCTATCATTAAGGACTCTTCTTCCGATACTAATCATTAACCTTTGTTACTAGACAATTTTAAGCGAAAAAATGACCTAATCGCTTTTCGCAACTAGGTCGTTTTTTCTATGCTTCCACTGCTATATGCTGAAAGGTTGTTACATCAAATAACCCTGTATCTGTTAATTTTAAAGCAGGAATTACTGGTAATGCCACAAAAGAGAATGTCAGTAGAAAATGAAAATCTAAAGTTGGGTTGAGCTTCTGTAAAGCACCGTGTAAGCCAGCTAGCTGTTCCTTCGCCTGCTGTGCTGGTACATCTGTCATTAAGCCTCCAATTGTTAAAGGCATCTCCGCGAGAATTTCACCGTCTGCTACAATAACGAAGCCACCTTGGATTTCCTGAATGCGGGAAAGTGCCAGAACCATATCCTCATCATTTGTGCCTACAACAAGAGCATTATGTGAATCATGGGCTACTGTAGTAGCTACTGCGCCTTTTTGTAACCCAAATCCTTTCACAATGCCTAAGCCTGTCGTATGCAATTGATGATGGCGTTCGATAACCGCTAATTTCAATAAATCCTCCTCTACCGATGGGACAAATACGCCGTCTTTCACAGGTACATCTATGACTAAATGATTGGTAATTAGCTGATTAGGCACAATTTCCATCACATTCGCCTTCGTCCCCTTGGTGAATGATAATTGTAGTCTATCCTTTGTGATGCTTGGTAAATTAACAGAGTGATGAATATGGGCAGGAACTATTGTCTCCTGACGATTTGTCAGCATTTCCCCATTTTCAGCAACTTTATGACCATTCTTCCAAACTGCTTTTGCCTGCATCGTCGATAAATCATCTATACGCACAAAATCAGCCTTATAGCCCGGTGCCAATACCCCTCGATCAAATAAACGATAGCATTCTGCTGTGTTCACGGTTGCTAGCTGGATTGCCTGCAAAGGTGTCATCCCTTCTTCTATTGCCATCGCAACATCGTAATTGATGCTACCTTCATCAATCAGCTCATCCACATATTTATCATCCGTACAAAAACCAAAGCGGCGGGCAGTGTGTGGCTGAACAGCCGGTAATAAATCACGTAAATTCTTCGCTGCTGATCCCTCTCGAATCAGGACATACATCCCCTGCTCTACACGGTCAATGGCTTCTTCTGCTGTCACACATTCATGATCCGTCTGAATACCTGCAGCCCGATAGCCTGTAATTTGCTCACTTTGTAAGCCCGCACAATGCCCATCAATTACTAGATTGGCTTCCTTTGATAATAAAATTTTTTGAAGCATTCCCTCTTCTCCATTTAACACAGCCGGGAAATCCATAACCTCCGCTAAGCCACGAACTTGTTCATGGTGCAGAAATGGCTCCAAATCTTGGGCTGTTAATGTTGCGCCAGCGTTTTCAAACTGTGTCCCTGGCACACTTGAAGGAAGCATCACAAAAATATCCATATCCGCCTTTTGTGCATCATCCAGCATAAATTGGATTCCTTCTGCTCCTGCTACGTTTGCGATCTCATGTGGATCTGTCATCACGGTTGTAATACCATGAGGAATTAAGACACGACTGAATTCCCCCGGCGTTAGCATCGATGATTCAATATGTATATGGCCATCTATTAATCCAGGGATGACGTAGCTCCCCACTGCATCCTCTACCACTTTTGCATGAAATCTGTTGTTAGTATCCAGAGCCACAATCATGCCATTCTTCACAACAATGTCCGCTTTCTTCCACGTTAATGTAAAGACATCGGCAACTTGTGCATTTTTAAGAATAAAATCTGCCTCTAATTTACCTTGAGATGATAAAATATTTTGCGTTAATTGTTGTAATTTTGTTGTCATAGCCTATACTCCTTTTTCTTTTAAGAACTATCATGCCTGAAAGTTGTCTATCATTGCAACTATTAATCGTCAAGTCAGTAAAAAACGACCATTGTTTAATGGTCGCTCGAAAATTCTAGCTCTTTTGGTGGTTGTCCTTTTTTATTCATCAAACGCATACGAATAGGTTCAATTTTTAAGGTCACCATTTCATCCTGATTGCCAATAAAAATACTCGTGAAAATTTCTGCAATTTTATTTTTAATTCCTTCTTCGTGTACTTCTGTGAGCTTGCCCTCTATCTCCACATAGGAATCACCAAAGCCTCCATTTTCATAGCCATATAAAATATGGGTATATGGATTTTTACGGAGCTCCTCCATTTTTTCAGAATGCTTATTTGTCACAGTATATAACACAAAATCCTCATGCTGGAACGTCATATAGCGCGAATAAGGTTTCCCGTTTTCTACAGTAGCCATCGTTCCAATTTTTTCACGGTTCAAAACTTCTAAAATTTCTTCGCGTACAGAAGTCATTTCATCTCATCCTTTCTTCTATACCTATATTTTGCCCTTCTCCACCTAAAGCTAAACTGTTTTTTTTGAAAAATGTGAAATGACAAACTTCGGGCAATTTGAAAATCTCTTGTTATAATAATGGGATGGACAACAGGAATTTACGGATGAATGAGGGTTAAAAAATGAAACAAGCTTTTTTTACGCGCTGTTTATTTTTCATAACAGGCATTATCGTGCTATCTTTTGGCATCACATTAACCATTAAAGGGCAGCTTTTTGGCGTAGGCTCTTGGGATGTTTTACATATTGGCTTAACTAACACACTCGGGCTAACAATCGGTTCTTGGTCCATCATTTTAGGACTGGCTATTTTAGCGTTCGATATGCTAATAACAAAAAAATTCCCATTGCCAGGAACTTTTATCGATATGTTTTTAGCTGGCATCTTCATTGATATTTTTAATTATTGGCTACCTGATATCGACGGCTTTTGGATGCAACTTGTTTCTTACCTAACAGGCTTAGTATTACTAGGCTGGGGCTGTGGTATGTATATGGTGGCTAATTTAGGGATTGGTCCTCGTGATACCTTAATGCTAATGATGGTTCATAAACTTGGCTGGAGCGTCACACGTTCCCGTACAACCATGGAAGTTACGGTCGCTGTACTCGGCTTCTTACTCGGCGGTCCTATCGGCATTGGTACAGTGATAATGGCCTTTGGACTTGGACCAATTGTACAATTTGCCTTAACTTATAACGAAAAATTATTTATGAGATGGACAGGCGTGAAAAGCGCCGTCATTTAAGCTTTATGACAATGCAAAGAATGCATTGTCTTTTTTTAGGGAAATAAATAACAAGGAGCCATGTTGGGAAATGGCTCCTTGTTTCACGCTATGCTTCTGGCTCAGACGTATTTTGACCTGTCGCTTCAATCACTTCAGGCGTGTCGTCCACAGTGTCATCTTCTTGAACATTTTCAGCAGATGGTGGTGTAATCGTCACGAGTGTGTAGTCATCTTCTTGTAAAATTTCAAATGAAAATTGTTGACGTATATCTCCCACGTATAGGGACGTCCCAATTGCTACATTCGTGACATCGATTTCAATTGCTTCGGGAATTTCTGTTGGCTTTACTTTAATACGAACCTCACGATTAGGCTGTAGGAGGAAGCCTCCATCTGCTACTCCGATGGCATCACCCATTACAGTTACTGGAATTTCTACTTCCAGCTCTTCTGACATATTGATTGATTTAAAATCAACATGTTTAATATTCCCCTTTAAAGCACAGCGCTGAACTTCTGATAAAACAGCATTAATACGCTTTCCATCAACATCTAATTGAAAAACACTTTTTGTACCATGCGCTGCAAGCAATTTCGCAAATACTCTTGCGTCTAATGTAATGGCTGTTGATTCCATTTGAAAGCCATAGACAACACCTGGGATGGCACCGTTTTGTCGAAGCTGTGTTAAGGAGGATTGACGTCCTTTTTGGCGTTTATTGGCTGTTAAAACCGTATTCATCGTATATTTCCCCTTTCATGGAAACTAGTCTCATAAATGGTTTTGCCCTTTCCTCGGTTTTTTATACCTGCATGACCTGTTCAAAAAATGAGCAAAAAAAAGCACCTCTCTGTCTAAAGAACAAAGAAGGTGCCTGATGCTTACTTATAGTGCTACTTTTTGATTCAGTAAGTCATGTAAATCCTGCAATTTTTTAATTTCATAATGCGGTTCAATGCCACTTGTATTTTCAACATTGCGGATATTAAACCAACAAGTATCGATACCAGACTGTAAACCACCCTTTATATCGGATGTCAAAGAATCACCAATAATTAACGCTTTTTCTTTATCAAAATGATCAATTCGTTCAAACACATAATCGAAAAAGTCTGGCATAGGCTTTTGATAGCCCGTTTGCTCCGAAATAAAAATGCCTTTAAAATATTGCGCTAAATTCGCATCCACAAGGCGTTTATTTTGTGTAATGGTTACCCCGTTCGATACTACATATAAATGATAATGATTGGCTAGCTGAGCGATTACCTCATAAGCACCCTCAACATAATGGTGGGCCTCACGCAAATATTTTTGGAAAAGTGATTCAAAATAGGTCCCATCAATTTCTATGCCAAATTCCTTGAAAGCAATCGAAAAACGGGTATTATGTAATGTATTTTTCGTTACTTCTCCACGCTCAAACGCCCGCCACATCGACTCATTAATTTCTTTGTAACGTGCAATCATCTCGGAAGTAACTACTATGTTTTCTTCTTTAAACATGCGGTCAAGTGCAGCATTTTCAGCCAAATCAAAATCTAGTAACGTATCATCCACGTCAAATAATAATATTTCATATTTCGTCATGTCCGTACCTACTTTCTATGATGCATTGTGCTATTTTCTCTATCCATGATAACGTTTTTTTAGAAAAATAACAGTAAAACCACCTTTTTCAGAATAGTAGGACTTGTAGACGCTTTATCCTCATGGATTTCGGAGTTAATGGATTTGCGAGCATTTTCCTATCTTAGGTAAAAAAATGTTCATCTCATCCTAAAATAGCCCTTTCAGTAATTTCATATTTGAAATTATCGTTGAATATGAGACAATAGGATGCTAGAAAGGAAGATGTACGAAAGATGACGACCTTACAAAAAATAACGCCTGTCTTTGATCCATGGGAAGCGTATTTAGATGTTGAACAACATGGACAAATGACTCTATCTAATATTGAATTTACAACAACTAACCTTTGTAATATGCGTTGTGCACACTGTGCAGTCGGCTATACATTACAAAATAAAGACCCTGAGGCATTGCCAATAGATTTAATTTTACGTCGCTTAGACGAAATACCTCATTTAAAAACACTTAGTATTACAGGTGGAGAACCGATGATGAGTAAAAAGTCGGTCCAAAATTATGTGTTGCCACTTTTGAAATATGCTCATGAACGAGGTGTACGCACACAAATTAACTCTAATTTAACATTGGAGCCAGCACGATACTTATTAATTGCCCCTTATTTAGATGTATTGCATATTTCACATAACTGGGGTACGATTGATGAGTTTGTGGAAACGGGCTTTGCCATGATGGAGCGCAAGCCTACCTATGACCAACGTGCAGCTCTGTTCCAACGCATGATTGATAACTCAAAGATGCTTGCAGAACACGGTGTCATGGTTTCAGCAGAAACCATGCTAAACAAAAAAACTTTACCATACTTAGATCATATTCATCACCAAATTATCCATGAAATGAAATGTGCACGTCATGAGGTGCATCCAATGTACCCATCAGATTTTGCTAGTGCCCTCACATCCCTCTCACTAGAGGAAACACGTGAAGCAATCCATCATCTACTAGATATTCGTGATAACAATACATGGATGTTATTCGGAACACTGCCATTCTACCCTTGCAGTACGAATGAAGAAGATCGACGATTACTTCAACGTCTTCGTACAGCGAAAAACGTCACAATGCGTAATGATCCAGATGGCCGTTCACGTTTGAATATCAATATTTTTACGGGTGATGTCATCGTTACTGATTTCGGTGATACACCAGCTCTAGGTAATATTGTACATGACGAGCTTCCAGCTGTATTTGATAAATGGATGGCAACCGATTTAGCTAAATCACTCAATTGTCATTGTCCAGCTGTTAAATGCCTTGGTCCTAACGTTTTAGTAAAAAATATGTATTATCAAGATCAAGCGTTTGTTAGTGGCTCTGGCCGCGTTTAAGCGACTCATCACTAAAGAAACTCCCTCTTGAAGAATCTGTATCAAAAAGGAGTTTCTTTTTATTGTTTTTAAAAATTTTTTCAACTATGTATAAAAAATATGTCGTGGTCTATACTATTAAAGATTTCACTTCAAATCCTATGACTAGGAGGGTTAACCCGATGAGTGCGATTGATCGATAACTCAAAAGGACCATCAAAGCTGAGTAAAGTACAGTTCTTAGGAATATCTTAAGATTCTATGCGGAAGCGAGGCAGTGTGTCATGGAGTATTTAATGTAAGTGGTAATCGAACCCGGAAATTTTATTTCCGGGTTTTTCTATTTTATGTGGTAAAAAGCAGACAAGCCTAACCCCATAAAAAATCACCTCGAAGCGTAACAACGAGGTGATTTTGTTCTATAATAATTCCTTCGCTAGGAATTTATACGTATTTAAACGACTTGCTAATTCATATTGATTACAGTTCAGCATGACTTCATCAAAGCCATATTGTTCTTGTTCTTTCACTAAAAATGCGGCAATATCCTTTGGTGTACCGACAAGATTTGCTTTGCGATTATTGGCGATTGTCATTTTATCCATTTCTGTTAATGGATAATCCTTTGCTTCTTCAGGTGATATAGTTTGAATAATTTGCCCCTTCATCAGCTGAAGACGAGAAATATCGATTGGTTTTGCCAAGTATTCCGCTTCCTCTAAAGTGGGTGCCACCGTCGCCGCATAGGTCACAATAATTTGTGGCTTTTCCATATAATAAGAAGGCGTAAAATAGGCTTTATAGGCATCAAAAATATCCTTTGACATATTGCCTGTGAAAAATTGGGCATAGGAATAACCTACACCTAGCTGCCCGGCCTGCATCGCACTTTGACCACTTGAGCCTAGTAGCCACGCCTCTGGTAATGAAATATGAACGGGTGCCGCAACAACTTGATCATAGACATGTTCACCCGTTTTTTGGTTATTCATTAGCTTTAAAATAATTTCAAGCTTATCATATTGCTCGGTGAAGCGTTGTCTTCTTCCTTCTGCAAGCGCATAAATGGAGGCATGATCACCACCTGGCGCTCTCCCCACTCCGAAATCAATTCGATGAGGCGCTAATCCTGCCAATGTTTTAAAAACCTCAGCAATCTTATAAGGTGAATAATGCATCATCATGACGCCACCTGTCCCAATACGAAGTCGCTGTGTTTTGGCAGCTAGAAATGCAGCGGTTACTTCGGGAGCTGAACTTGCCAGCGACTGACTATTATGATGTTCAGCTAGCCACATACGATGATAACCGAGTTCTTCCCCTAATAAAGCTAGTTGTTCTGTACGTTGGAAGGCTTCCTCTGCCGAATGACCTTTTGGTATAGGCATTTGATCTAATATACTTAACTTCATTCAAAACATCCTCTCTGTCTGTAAGCTCCCCCTTTTAACTGTAATATAGTTCTGCTTATTTACAAAGCAAAAAACCTTACTCATAAGCTAGTTGTTTCATTTCCCACGTTTGATAGACCATGCCAACGAGTTTCTGTTTTTGTTCCGCATTTAAAACATTTTCATTAAATTTCATCGCACGAAGGGAAAATTGCTTTGTTTGTTCGTCAACAACGAATTGTAAAATAGCATGTCCTTTTTCATCTTGAAACGTAATATCCCCTGATAATTCTACAACTTGCTCCCCTGTTTTCGCTTGATAATATCGCCAATATGGTTCAAAGAATGCGTAGTTAAATGCATTACGAACCGTGACATCTGAAAAATTCTCCAAATAACCTTCTTTGACGATATCAATATACTCATGATCTGTTATATCTTTTTTTGCATTAAAGACATATCCAACAAGCATCCCCATAAACACGACACAGAGAAATACACGTATATGATTTCCTAAACTCATGTCATCACGTCCCCTTTACGTAAAAACACTATCATTTACATAATACATCAAATTTCTAACTCTAAGTAGAAAATATTTGATTATTGTAGAAATTATACGAATACTCTATTTTCAAGCTCCGCAAAATTATAGAAAGAGTATTTACAGTCCAACCTCAGTTCGCTACTATCAGATTATTATGATAGAAAAGAGATGACCAGTTGTGCCATTTGATTTAGATTTAAATATTTTAGTCATTCTAATCGTTTTTGGTTTTTTAGCCGCATTCATTGATTCAGTTGTTGGCGGCGGTGGACTTATTTCTTTACCAGCCCTTATGTTTGTAGGTCTCCCACCTTCTAGTGCTGTAGCAACCAATAAATTAGCAGGTACAATGGGATCACTTACGAGTACTTTGACATTTTATCGCTCTGGCAAGCTTGATATTAAAGCGGTCTATAAGCTATTTCCATTTGTCTTTTTCGGATCTATGCTTGGAGCATGGATTGTCCACTTAATGGATCCTAGTATCCTAAAACCGCTCATGCTGATGATGCTGGCTGCCGTAGCAATCTATACGATCTTTAAAAAAGATTGGGGAAGCATCACTACCTATAAAAAGTTAACACCAAAACGTTATTTCTTTTTTGTAGTAGTAATTACTGTCATTGGTTTTTATGATGGTTTTTTAGGTCCTGGTACAGGTTCATTCTTATTATTTGCCTTTCTCATGGTCGGTTTTGATTTTTTACAATCTGCAGGTAATGCAAAATTTTTAAATTTCGGTAGTAATGTTGCAGCCCTTCTTATGTTTATATACTTAGGGCAAATCAATTATGCCTATGGTTTACCAATGGGACTTGCGCAAATTGCTGGGGCCATTGTGGGCTCCAAATTTGCGATTAAACGTGGCAGCGGGTATGTACGTAAGTTATTTATTGTTGTGACCATTCTATTACTCTTAAAAAATACATATGACTATTTCTCATTATCATCTGTTATGCTGACGTATGCCAACAGTATAGAAGGCTAAAACTTATCTCATATTGGGGTAAGTTTTTTTTATGGCTTTCAACTTTTTCCCTCATTTCGTACGTCTAGTACATGTATACAATTTAACAATGTTAAAAAAGGAGCTTCTTTGGACATGAAAACAAGAAATGCATTTCAACATGAAGAGGTGTTTGTCCAATTCATTCGTGAACAAAAAGAGCGTTTTTATTTGCTCGCGTATAGCTATACAAAAAATGAACAGGACGCACTAGATGTTGTACAGGACAGTGTTCAAAAAGCCATGCTGTCATTAGATCGACTTGAAAATGTTGATTATATGAAAAGCTGGTTTTATAAAATAGTCGTTCGTACAGCCATTGATTTTTTACGAAAGCATAAACGCTTACAAGTAACTGATGATGATACTTTGCAATATTTAACCCCCGCTCAAGAGGATGTCTATGAAAACGTCGATTTAGAGCATGCGTTAGATGAGCTACCGCAAATGTATCGAGAGGTTGTGATTCTCCATTATTTCGAGGATTTAAAGCTCGCAGACGTTGCGAACATCCTCGATATTAAGTTAAGTACAGCCAAATCGCGTCTTTATAAAGCACTAAAACTATTGAAAATACAATTGGAAGATGTGAAGGGAGAAACTGCACATGGATAAAAAATTAAAAAATTTAGAAAAACAATATACAGATGTTTCTATTCCTAAGGAATTAGATTTGGTGGTAGAACGAGCATTAAAGCAAGGACGAAAAAAGAAAAAGAACCGTACTCCTCAATGGTTGCTTGGCTCGGCAGCGGCAGCTATGCTATTTACTGCTAGTTTAAATGTAAGTCCAGCAATGGCTCGAACACTTTCAGACATCCCTGTTGTAGGAAGTGTTATTAAAGTATTAACTTGGACAGAATATGAGGTGGCAGAAGATAATTTTGATGCCAATATTAAAGTACCTGCTATAGAAAATTTAGACAATCAAGATCTTGCCAATACATTAAATGAAAAGTATCGTGCAGAAGGGAAAGCTCTTTACGATGAATTTATCACTGAAGTCGGTGATTTAAAAGCCAGTGGGAGTGGTGGTCATTTAGGCGTTGATAGTGGCTTTGAAATTAAAACTGATAATGACCAAATTTTATCGATTGGTCGTTATGTGGTAAATACTGTCGGCTCTTCTTCTACTGTGATGGAATACGATACGATCGACAAAGAAAACGAAATTTTAATTACTTTACCTATGCTTTTTAAAGATAAAAATTATATTGAAGCTATTAGTGAAAATATTAAGGAACAAATGCGTACGCAAATCACCGAATCCAATCAGGATAAAGTTTATTGGGTGAAGGGTGCTGGCATGGCCGATGAAGATTTGATGGAGGAATTTACAGCCATTCAACCTGATCAGCAATTCTATATTTCAGATAAAGGGAAGCTTGTGATTTCCTTTGATAAATATGAAGTGGCACCAGGCTTTATGGGCGTTGTGGAATTTGAAATCCCAACAGACGTCTTAAAGAATGATCTTGTGAGCACAACATACATCCATTAATAACTAGGACTTAACGAGGTATTTGATGATAACATCATCAAATACCTCGTTTTTTTCATGGAGAAGAACCCATTTTCTGCTTATAAAGCTACTGTTTTTTGTCAAAGCTAATATGTATCAATCAATGTTAGAGGGTTTTCATCATGAAAAGTGTAGGATCCATCAGTATTTTACATGTAATCTTCCTATCAATGACCGTTATTGGCTTAAAAAATCATGTAACTATTATTCCTCCACTGCTAGACGCAGCCAAAAGAGATGGCTGGCTATCTGTATTATTTGCGGGGGGTATTATTTTCTTTTGGCTATTTTTATTAGTTTATATCCAAAAAAAATCGAAACAGGAACCCATTCGAGACTGGCTCAGTGAAAAAATTGGAAAAGTCGCTTCTACTACCATCATCTATATTGTCGCCATTTTTCTATTGATTATCGCAGCTTTTACAATGGTGGAAACATTACAGTGGGTAAATAGCACATTTTTACCACAAACACCCGTCCTTATATTATTGTTTGTTTATACTATCCTTTGCATTTTACTAGTGACAACTAGCTTACAAACGATTGTTATTGTCAATGTCTTTGTATTATTTGGAGTTGTAATCCTTGGTTTTTTTGTCGCCTTTACCAATATACAAGTAAAAGATTATAGCTTGTTGCGACCCTTTTTCGAGCATGGTTTTCAGCCTATCATACACGGTATGATTTTTCCTGCATCAGGGTTTATAGAGCTATTATTACTATTATTTTTGCAGCACCAATTTAAAGAACGTCTTCGTTGGTACCATTTCACGATTATTTTGGCTATCTTAATTGGCCTTACATTAGGTCCGCTAATTGGAGCTATTACTGAATTTGGGCCAAGTGAAGCATCGAAACAACGTTATCCTGCTTATGAAGAATGGGGATTAGTGACCATCGGACGCTATATTGAGCATCTAGACTTCTTCTCTATTTACCAATGGTTAACTGGGACTTTCATTCGTGTGAGCTTCCTGTTATATATTGTGGCAGACTTATTAAAAATGACGGGTGATCCGAAGCGTATCTGGCAAATGCTCGCTCCCCCCTTCTTCATCATTTGTTTACCGTTAATTATGTTAAATGAAAGCTTATTTTTAAAAGTAAAGGGACATTATATTTTAAGTGCTACGTTTATTTTCTTTTTTGCTTTATCAATTTTTTTCATTGTCGTTGCTTACTTATCGGATAAATCTTCTAAAAAGGGGAAAACTGAAGAACAAGACATGAAAAGTGGTGAATCATAATGTCTCAACAGGAGCATGAGTTTGATTTCAATACAATAAAAAAACTATTTCAAAAATCTGCAGATATACAATTTCAGGAATATAGCTTTAATGAACAAAAGGTACAATTTATCACTTGTGATGCCATGATTGATCAACAAATGCTGAACGGTGTCATTATCCAGCGGATCCAGTATTTATATGATCATTTGGATGACGTATCTTTTGAGGAAAATATAGCGAGGCATCTCCATGTTCCAAGCCTTCAGAAAATCGAAGATAAGGAACAGCTTATTTCATCCGTTTATAGTGGCTTCCTGTTGATGTATTTTGAGCAGGATAACCTTTTATACGCAAGTAATATCGCTAAAAAGCCTAATCGTAAGCCAGAAGAAACGCGTATGGAGGTTCTTATTAAAGGGCCAAGGGATAACTTTATTGAAGATATCCGCGTCAATATCGCTTTAATCCGCAAACGATTACCGACCAATTCATTTTGTGTCGAAAAGGTGGAGCTCGGAAAACGCTCAAAAACAACTGTTGCCATCCTGTACTTTGAAGATATTGTGGATATGGACATTTTGCATGGTATTAAGAAACAGCTAGCAGCGGTCGATACCGATATCGTTTTTAGTGGTGATTTATTAATGGAACGCGTTAATAAAAATTCAAAATTATTTCCAAAGTTCGATTATACAGGGCGACCCGACTATGCCGTTCAAGCATTAGCAAGGGGACGCTTTGTTATTTTCGTAGATGGGGTTGCTTATGGCATTGTCACACCTGTAAATCTTTTCTTATTATTGAAATCTGCCGAGGATAATGAATATCCGATCATTTTCAGCTCAGTAGAACGAGTACTACGGATAATCGGTATTCTTATAGGATTGCTACTGCCTGCCTTTTGGCTCGCTTTAACAACTTACCACCAAAATCAATTACCATTACAATTACTGGCAACTGTTGTACAAGCCAAGGCTGGATTACCCCTCCCTTCTTCACTTGAGATGCTCATCATGCTTTTGATGTTTGAATTGTTCCGTGAAGCAGGGCTACGGCTCCCTTCAGTTATTGGGGGAACCATCAGTGTTGTAGGTGGAATCATTATCGGAGATGCTGCAATACGAGCAGGTGTAACAAGCCCTGAAATGATTGTTGTCATCGCCATTTCTACTATCGCATCATTTACGTTGGTCAATCAATCACTTGTGACCTCAGTTAGTATATTACGAATTGCCTTCATCCTTGCTAGCGCCTTTTTGGGTTTATTTGGCTTCTTTGTTTCTTTATATTTAACAATTCTGTACCTAAGCAATATTCGCATTTACGGATACTCTTACATGAACCTTGCAACAGATTTAAACTGGTCCACCATCAAAAAATCTATTTTTCGTCTATCACCTAAAGGTTACTCGGAGCGCAATAAAGCTCTGGCTCCTCAGGATTCAACCCGTTCAGCTGATGCTCATAGCGTAGACAATAAAGACCAAGAAAATAACTAGCATCCCCTCATATATGGAGGAGATGCTAGTTATTTTTGGCTACATCTTTTGTATGCTCTCTTCGATGGATGCTAACCTCGATTGCCAATATCGCTTCATTTCTCCTCTTATTTGCTGATCGGCAAGATGTTCCTGATGAAAACTAATGGTCGTTTTATTATTTTCTTTGGAAAGGATTCGAATTTGTATGGTAGAAGGTCGTTGCCACCCCTCCTTTTGCCAAGTAAGACGAAGTTGCACAAGTGGTTTGACAATCCGAATTTCTCCTGTTCCCACCATTGTACGATATTGATGGCCAGGTTTAAGAATTATATTTTCCCCTCCTCCTATCCATGCATTTAAACCTTCCTCCCCTGTAATAAGAGACCATGCCTGCTGTTGCGAGATTGGAAACGTTTTTCTAACCCCTACTTGATAACCAACTGCTTTGGTTAATCCAATATTTTTGTGGCTGTCCATGTCTTAACCTCCATCTATTAATCTGTCATTTTCTATTCACTACTAGTAATTCCTCTCCTCTTCTAAAATTCCTTGTCCTATTAATCCTTATCCTTTGCGATAAATATTTAAAAATAGGAAAAGGCAGAAATGCGCTCACACATTTCTGCCTTTTAATCATCGAGCTGACAGGATGTTACGTCAGCTTTACATAATCATGTTGAATGCTTTGTTCGTTTTGTCCCTTACGGAATTGGATGTGATGGAGTTTCGCAAAGATTCCATTGTGAGCCACTAACTCATCATAAGTACCATCTTCTTCAATACCTTTTGGCGTCACGACCATTACCCGATCTGCGTTTCTTATAGTTGCCAGGCGATGGGCAATCACTAAAGTAGTACGGTTTTCAGCTAGCTCTGATAAAGATTGCTGAATAATCATCTCTGTTTCGGTATCTAATGCAGAGGTCGCTTCATCTAAAATTAAAATAGGTGGGTTTTTCAAGAACATACGCGCAATGGCTAATCGTTGTTTTTGTCCACCGGATAATTTCAAGCCTCGTTCTCCAATTTGCGTATCATAACCATCAGGTAGCTCAGCGATGAATGCCTCTAAATGGGCCTTTTTCGCTGCTTCACGAATTTCTTCTTCACTGGCATTTAGCATTCCATAGGCAATGTTTTCACGAATTGTCCCTGTAAATAAGAAGACATCCTGCTGTACGATACCAATTTGAGATCGTAAGGAAGCCTGAGTCATATTGCGAATATCGATACCGTCAATCGAAATAGCACCTTCTGAAACCTCATAGAATCGAGGAATCAACGAACAGATGGTCGTTTTACCAGCACCTGAAGGGCCAACAAATGCAATAGTTTGTCCAGCTTTTACATCGAATGAAATATCTTTTAAAACCTGTTTCGAAGTATCGTAATTAAAGTGAACATTATTGAAGGAAATATTACCATCTAAATGGTTAATGACCTTCGCATTTTCACGATCTTGAATTTCTGGTTCCTGCTCAATTAATTCACGGAATCGCTTAAAACCAGCCATTCCCTTCGGATAAAGCTCTAATAAAGCACTAATCTTATCAATTGGTTTTATGAGAACATTTGTATATAAAACAAAGCTCACTAGCTCCCCATAAGTTAATTTTCCATTAAAGCTTAGCCAAGCGCCGACTACTAACACCATTAATGTAAGGAGGCGTGTCATCATATAAATGCTCGAGTGAGTACCTGCCATTATTTTATAGGCATATAATTTAGCCGTACGGAAAAACCCATTCTGCTCCTTAAAGCGTTTGATTTCAAAATCTTCATTTGTAAAAGATTTCACAACACGGACGCCGGACACACTATCCTCTACACGTCCGTTAACATCAGCAATTTTGCCATACATCGTTTTCCAAGCATTATTCATTTTTATATTACTAAATGTCACAAGCCATGTTAAAAATGGCACCATGATTGCTGCAATTAGAGCGAGTGTTGGGTTCACATTAAACATAATGGCGAAGGCACCAACAAAGGTCATAATGGCAATGAATAAATCCTCAGGTCCATGATGGGCAAATTCCCCAATATCAAATAAATCATTGGTAATACGGCTCATGATATGTCCTGTTTTCGTATTATCAAAGAATCGGAATGATTGCCTTTGTACATGCGTAAATAATTCCTGACGCATATCTGTCTCAATATTAATCCCCAATTTATGCCCTAAATAGTTCACGATAAAGTTTAAAAACGTACTTATTGCGTACACTAGCAGCAATAATACACTTATTTTTACAATCATTCCCCAATCGCCTGTTGGTAATAGCTCATCAATAAACCACTGAACGGCTAATGGAAAGGCGAGCTCTAAAATGGCTACAATGATTGCACTTGAAAAATCGATGACAAACAATCGTTTATGCGGCTTATAATAGGAAAAAAATTTTCTATACATGTTTGTCTCCTTTCTAAGTTGTAAAAATTTCGCCTATCTTTTAATAGTACCATTTGTGCAAACGTAACGGAAAAGTATTTTTTCTCCATAGCAGTATATTTTTATTTACTTTCAGTTTTTCGCATGCTATGATTGGTGTAAGAATTGAATAGCTTTTGACTTTATTGTCAAAGGGGAGTAGCTAGCGGATGCGATCGAAGCATCTGATTCACATTCGTCATTACATGGTTCCTACCATCGGGTGTGATGGCATAAATTGTCTCACAGAATAATTTCTGTGCAACGAACAGTAAATTGCTTAGCAAGACCTTTGCCTATTTTTTAGGCAGGGGTCTTTTTCTTTTGCTTAAAATTGGGAAGAATATGTTAGAAGCAACCATTCATTTCTGTTCAATAATTAAAGGAGGAAACAAATTTGGAGGCAATTATTTTAGAATACGCATGGGTACTCGTCGTATTAATAGTATTAGAAGGATTGTTGGCAGCTGACAATGCAGTCGTCATGGCAGTTATGGTTAAGCATTTACCAAAAGCACAACAACAAAAAGCTTTATTATATGGATTGGTGGGGGCGTTTGTTTTCCGCTTCGCCGCATTATTCCTGATTACAACACTCGTTAATTTCTGGCAAATTCAAGCAATAGGTGCAGCTTATCTATTGTTTATGTCTATTAAGCATATTTATGATTCACGGAAAGCATCGCAAAGCTCCGATGATATCCAAGAGCCGAAAAAGCAATCCGGCTTCTGGATGACGGTTGTAAAAGTAGAACTTGCTGATATCGCGTTCGCGGTAGATTCTATTTTAGCTGCGGTTGCTATTGCTGTAACACTACCACATATCGGTGATTTTGATATTGGTGGTATTAATGCAGGACAGTTCGCCGTTATGTTCTTAGGTGGTATTATCGGGGTTATCATGATGCGATTCGCGGCTCGTTGGTTCGTGAAAGTTCTTGATAAATTCCCTTCACTAGAAACAGCTGCCTTCCTAATCGTTGGTTGGGTTGGTGTGAAATTAGCGGTGTTAACATTAGCACATGAAAAATTAGGCATTATTCCACATGAGTTCCCACATTCTACAATTTGGAAAGCTATTTTCTGGATTGTCCTAGTAGCAATTGCCCTAGGTGGTTACTTAATTGGGGTCAAAAACCAAAAAACTCAAGCACAATAATGATGAAAAAAATCGCCACGACCTATGTCGAGGCGATTTTCTATTTGAGGCTAAACAAATCGCCCTATCCAACTCCCCCACTAATACTTAACTTTACGAACGACACAATAGCCTTTTCCTGCCGTTGTATCGAAAAATAAAGAAGTGTAAATTTTCTAATTGAGAACGGATATCAATTAAGTTTTGCACATATTTCCATGAAATTTAAAATTTTTGTATGAAGAACCTCTAACATTGTATACTAGTGAAGAAGGCATTTACTGCAAAAGGAGGAAAACTTTTATGTTATCTGAAAAACTACACACAGCACTTAACGAACAAATGAATTTTGAATTTTACTCGGCCCATGCTTACATGGCAATGGCGGCTTATTGCACAGACCAGGATTACGATGGTTTCGCTAACTTCTTTTTAGTACAAGCCGAAGAAGAACGCTTCCATGCGATGAAATTTTACAATTTCTTAAGTAATATGGGCTACCGTGCAACCATTCAAGGCTTTGATAGCCCAGGCAATCATTTTGAATCGATTTTAGATGCCTTTAAAACAGCTCTTTCTCATGAAAAAGAAGTGACGCGCCGTATTTATAATTTATCTGATATCGCTTTAGACGAACGTGAGCATGCGACAATGGCCTTTTTAAAATGGTTCATCGATGAACAAGTAGAGGAAGAATCTACATTTGATACATTAATTCGAAAAATCGAACGTATCGAAAACGACTCCAACGCTATCTTTATGCTAGATGCAGAATTAGCTACGCGTACATTTACGCCTGATGCAGAAGCATAACTTACTTACTAAATTAGCGAACCCATGACAAAGGCTACGAAGTTTCATCAAAGAAGCTTCGTAGCCTTATTTTTAGGCTTTAAATACACTATAAAACTATAGCTATTTTTTTATAAGAAAAACGTCAACAATCAACGTTTCTCTTTTCTTTTTTTATGATTCTGCTGGCTCTCGAACTTCTCCATCAAACGCAGACCGATAAATAGCATAAATATCTTCTCGTTCTAATGGCATCGGACTTCGGGCTAAAATTCTTGTTTGCTTTGTTGCATCGTCCGTTAATTGTTCTAGGGCTTCTTCTGGTATAGTAAATCCCTTTAATGTGGAAGGAATTTTTACATCTTGAACGAGCTGTTGTAATGCATCCACACATTTATAGGAAGCCTCTTCTTGCGATAAGTAGGTAGATGCTAAACCCATGGCATCTAAAATATCTTTCATTCGTTTTTCACAGCTTTGACGAATATATCCCATGACATATGGTAAGAGCACGGCATTGGAATCACCATGGGCTATATGAAATTGACCTCCCAAAGGATAAGCTAAAGCATGCACACCAGCTACTCCTGCATTGAAAAAGGCCAAGCCAGCTAAATAACTGCCATAGCTCATATCTGAACGTGCCTGTTGATTTTCCCCTTCCAGCACAGCTGTACGAATAGAGCCACTAATTAGGCGAATAGCTTGTAGTGCTAGTGCATCCGTTACTTCATTGGCATTGACTGAAACATATGCCTCAATGGCATGTGTTAAAGCATCAACCCCCGTTGCAGCTGTTACCTTTGGGGGTAATGAAATCGTTAGCTCTGGGTCTACAATCGCACTGTCCGCCAATAAGTAGTCATGTGTCACAACATCTTTTGATGTGTCGAGGGACAGGACTGAAATATTTGTCACTTCTGAGCCTGTTCCAGATGTAGTTGGTATTAGAATCTTTGGTAATCCTTTATGTTCAAGTGCTTTTGTGCCTGTTAAATTTAAATAATCCGCTACTTTCCCATCATGTACGGCTAAAACAGCAGCAAGCTTAGCTAAATCAAGAGCACTTCCTCCCCCTAAACCGATGACCAAATCAAATTGATGTTTTCTAGTAAAATCAACTAGCTTTTCTCCAATAGCAAGTGGGGGCTCTGGGGCAATATCTGTATAAATGGTTGTTGCATATCCTTTTGTACGCAAGGGCTGCTGGACTTTATCTGCTAGCCCTAATTCCTTTAAAAGTGGGTCTGTGACAATTAAAATATTTGTAGCTTTAAATCTTTCTACTTCGGGCAGAAGCTGATTTAAACATCCCCAACCTGTATAGCTTACAGGCGTAAAGGTTAATTTATGCATGGCTTCTCTACTCCTATCTATTCATAATATCCTTCTGTCGATTTTCTAAATGATTTAAATTGGACAGGGTCATGACCAAACCAAACCTGAGAATTCGTTTCATTGGCAAGTCGGCGAATGCGTTCAACTGTAGAATTATAGCCAACCGAATCATATATAATGCCCGGTGGCTTAACAGGTGGGCCAAAGCTTTCCGCCGTATAGATGGCATCTGACGCTAAAATAATTCCACCTGTGTCTGGCATATTAATGTGCAGACCGAGCATACCCCACGCATGGCCACTACCAAAATTCAACACTTGAATACCTTCTGCAAGCTTCACATTATCTTCACCACGTTTAATAAGGCGCCATTGTAAATTATTTTTAATCCACATATCAATGTCGCCCCAAACGTAAGCACCGTCTTTAACATTTCTTGCATACGTTTGTAATGTGCCGTTAAACTCATCTTCTTGTACAATGATCGTTGCATTCGTAAATAATTCTAAGCAGCCTGCATGGTCGAGATGCAAGTGGGATGCTACAACAAATTTGATATCCTCAGGACGAACATTTAATTCTTCTAATCGATGATGTAAATAACATTCTTCTGGCATATTAATAGGGAACGCTTTTTGTGTAAATTCTCCCCAACGTCCATCGGGTCCCATAGCATTAGGATTACACGCCGTATCAAATAAAATTTTGCCCTCTGGATGATCAATAAGTACTGTATAAACAGGGAATTCTACAAATTCATTTGGTTGATTTGGATGATCGATTGTTGCCGGATTGTGCATGGCAATCATATAATTCTTATCCATTCGCATCGTACCGTTGTCCATTACATACAATTTTGGGTGTTGTTTGATCATTTTCATGTTTCCCATCTCCATTCGTGATTATTGGTTATTCCAAATAATGAGCTTCATTTCTGTCATTTCTTCCATTGCATATTTTATGCCTTCACGGCCTGTACCACTTTCCTTCACGCCACCATATGGCATATGATCTACACGATAAGTTGGCACGTCATTAATAAGAACGCCCCCTGCCTGTAATGCTTTGGAAGCTTTAAAAGCCGTCTCAATTGATGGTGTAAAAATACCTGCCTGTAGTCCATAATGAGAATCGTTAATAGCCTCTATTGCCTCCTCTATAGAAGATACTGAATTCACGATAACAACTGGCGCAAAAATTTCTTCACAGGATACCTTACTTTGTGAAGATACGTTCGATAACACAGTTGGCAATAAAACCTGATTGTCAATATAACCACCAGCAATGATTTTAGCCCCTTCAGCAACTGCTTCTTCAATCCACTCCTGGGCTCGTTGTTGTTCTGCTGCTGAAATCATCATGGCTATATCCGTTGTTTCATCAAGAGGATCACCAATGACTAGCTGTGCCGCTTTAGCGCTGAGCTTGTCTAAAAACTCATTTACGATACTTTCCATTACATATATTCGCTGCAATGAAATGCATACCTGACCTTGATTTGAAAATGCCCCCATAATCACTCGGTCCATAATCTGATCAAGTTGAACGCCTTCGTCAACAATCACTCCTGCATTCGACCCTAGTTCTAATGTTACCTTTTTTAAACCTGCACGATTTCGTAGCGAAACCCCTACAGCAGGACTTCCCGTAAACGTTATCATTTTCACATGAGGGTGTGCTAAAAATACATCTCCTACTAATTTCCCCTGCCCCGTCACTAGATTAAAAGCTCCCGCCGGTAAATTGGTTTGTGCCAATAATTTTGCTAGAAAATGAGCGGATAGAGCCGTTTGAGTAGCTGGCTTTAACACAATCGTATTCCCTGCTGCTAAAGCAGGACCTACTTTATGCGCAACTAAATTTTGCGGGAAATTAAACGGTGTAATTGCAGCAATTACGCCGATTGGCTCTCGAATGGTATAGGCAAAGCGCCCCTCCCCATTTTTAGAAGCGTCCATCGGAATCATTTCGCCCGTTAATCGTTTAGCCTCCTCTGCGGCAAATTTATAGGTTTCAATGGTGCGATCAATTTCAGCATAGGCATACTTGAGCGGTTTTGCTGATTCTAGTGAAATGATACTAGCTGCCTCTTCACGATTTTCCAAAAAGAGTGTCGATAAATGCTCCAAAATTTCTGCTCGTTGAAAAGCCGTTAACGCAGCCATGCTCTTCGCAGCAGCTTGTGCACTTGCAATGGCCTCATGCACATCTTGTTCAGTGGCCATTGCAAAATGGGCAATCACCTCTTGTGAATGCGGGGCTTGAACCTCCATATACTCTTCAGTTATCTTCCATTCTCCATGAATCCATAAGCCCCTTTTCAAGACTTATCTCACTCCTCCCCTTGATGGTTACGTATTCATTTCTGAAAATAAAGAAATGAATACGTAACCATTTTGGTGTAAAAAATAAACTGACGTTAAATCAGTTCATTTTTACACGTTGTATTTCTTGGGAAAAGTTTAACAGACTCTGTTTGTTGGATGCAAGTACTTTTTTTCTCCATAACCTCAAATAATTTTTCAACCGCTAAAAATCCTAAGTTTTCTTCTGATGTTATCCCTACTGTTGTCAAAGCAATGGAATGATGTTTACTAAGCTCCACATTATCAATGCCGATCACATTAAAATCCCTAGGAACCTGAAAGCCTCTTTCTAAACAAAGGTTCAAAATTTCTATAGCGATGGCATCTGTCGCTGCACAAATTGCTGTAGGTCTTCTGTCTAGTTTTAATAGTTCCTCAAAAGTCTTTTCGATATCTTCCTTATTCGTATTGGTAAAAAATGTAGGTATAGATTTAGCTTCTATTTCATGATCCTTTAGTGCCTTTTCAAACCCTTGGTAGCGACCAAAAAATGTACTCATTTGATGTGGACCACCAATCCAGCATAGTGATTGATGCCCTAATGACAAAATATGATTTGCTGCTAGATATCCTGCTTGCACATTATCTATTTCTACAAAATGTCTATTTTCTTGATGCTTACGATTAAACATAATAAATGGAATTCCTAGCTTTTCTAATTTAAAAAACAAATCATCTTGATAGAGCATCGAAGATAATATAATGGCATCTGCCTTCGTCTCTAAAACTGCATTGTAAATCGAGTGTAAATTATCTTCTGTACCAAAATAAACGTTAACTTTATAGCCACGGGCGTTGACATAATTAACGATAGCGGTCGTCGTATCAACAAAAAAAGGATTGTGTAAAGGACCTGATATTAATGTTATAATGCCTGTCTTTTTCTGAACAAGCGATCTAGCTATATCATTTGGAATATAGTTTAGGTCCTCAATCGCTTTCATCACTTTTTCAACTGTTTTTGGCTTTACTAGCTCTGGCGTATTCAACACTCTTGACACGGTTGTTTGAGATACACCAGCATGCTTTGCCACATCTTTTGAAGAAACCAAAAAACCACCCATTTCATTGTTGTAAAGCTATATTATACCATACATACCTATTGATGATAGGGAGTTAGGGGGTCACTATCTCTCATAAGGCTTTGTCACTTCACTCGCTTTGAAATTGTAGACAGGCTTGATCATCTTAATAATATCCACTGTTTCTCCAATCGCAGATGTAATTTCTGCCATAGGCTTATAGGCCATTGGTGCCTCGTCTAATGTTTCTTCATTGACTGATGTTGTCCAGATTCCCTCCATCGTCTCTTTAAAATCTTCCATATTCAACGCTTTTTTAGCGGCACGACGTGAGTACATACGTCCTGCACCATGTGGGGCTGAATTATTCCAATCAGCATTGCCTTTCCCTATACAAATAAGTGATCCATCGCGCATATTCATAGGAATGACAAGCTTCTCTCCTTTATTGGCTCGGACGGCCCCCTTACGTAGCGTCATTGTCTCCGTCTCAATATAGTTATGAATCGTATCAAATGTATCTATTAGCTGCCAATTCATATGTTTTGCAATGGTTTCAGCAATCGTCCAACGATTCATCTGCGCAAATTGCTGCGCGATTTTCATATCATGAATATAGTCATGGAAATGTTCGTCCTCCAAATAGGCTAACTCTTTCGGAACCACAGGGTGTTTCTCTTTATAGGCTTGAATCATCGCTTGGATTTCCTTTTCTCGCCCTTGTTGTTTCAAGTCCTCTATTTTTTCAGTCAACTCTTGCTGACGTAAATTGTCATAGGCTCTTTTTTGATGCCAGTTTGCTACTTTTGCCCCCACATAACGTGAGCCAGTATGAATTAGTAAATAGTATAGATTTTCCTCATCTTTAGCCAATTCAATAAAATGATTGCCTCCACCAAGTGTCCCTAACGATAGATTTGTATACTCATCCTTAAAGCCACTTGCTTTGAACTGTTTACCTTCGAACGCTAAAAATTGTCGGTCAGGCGATAGTTCCTTATGAACCTCTTGACCGCTCGGTACATATTTTCGAATGATCGTATCGAGTTTCTCATAATCAACCGCCGTTACATCTAATTGCGCTACAAATACACCACAGCCCACATCGACACCGACCAGATTTGGCACAACCCGCTCCTGTAGGTGAATGGTCGTGCCAATAACACAGCCTTTGCCTGCATGATAATCAGGCATAATACGTACCTTTGTACCTGACATAAACGCCTGATTCGTCAATTCTTGGATTTGATCGATCGCTGATGGCAATGCTGTTTCAGCATAAATTTTAGCCTCTGTGTAACGTCCTTTAATTTCAATCATTTTTACCCCTCCCTACCATTTATACGTATAAATGGGATGAAATGTTTCATTCCATAAAAAAACGCCCTAAAAGAATCATTCTTTTAGAACGTTTTGTAACATTTATTCTGCATATTGTATGGCTAGTTTATTTGGTATCTCTGGAATATCGTTCGATTTCACATCTTCTTCTTGTAACGTTAAGCATTGCTGTGGATACATTTCCTTCACATCAAAAGGTATAGCAATACTCTCCATTTTATTATTCATTTGACTACGTGCCAATAAACCGTTCCTCGAAAGATCGATGCTCAAAATAGCCTGCACCGTTTCTTCAAGCATTTCTAGATCCTTTGCTTTTAGTGGCATTTGTTCCTGCATTAAGAAAGGCTGAAGATGTTCCTTAATATAGCCCTGTGCTTCAATTAAACATGAAAATTCATTTAGTTTTTCAGCATACCGCTTTAATTGTCGCTTCTCTTTCGCACGTTGTTGATTTAATTCCTGCACTTTTTGTTCAATACGACTCATACGTTCCTTTACCAAATTGACTAAATAAGGTTGAATGTCTCGAACTGCTTGCAACATGGACGTTTCTGCTTGCAGTACATTGTCGTATTGAGCGACACAAACCACCTGTTGCTCATTTAATTTTTGCACACGCTCTTTGAAAAATTCATTTTGGGTATGCTGACCGAAGATAGCCTTCATCAGCCCTTTACCATGAATCTTTTTATGCTGTGCATCCAGGCGTTCATATTCTCGTGAATACTCACTGTGCATAGTACGATACTCCCGTAACATTTGTTGATAATATACAGCGATTTCAGTAAATTTTTCTACCTTCTCATCTTGTAAATAATCATGCTGCGAGATAGTTTGTAAGAGCTGATAAAGGGTTTGAACATGTGTAAATGTATTGGCCACCTGCTCATATTCTTGCTCATACTCCTTCACTATCGCTAAGTCACGCTGATAGCGAGAAAACTCAAATTGGGTATCGCCTGCGTATTTTTCAATATTCTCAACAGCAGACTGAAAAGGGTCACGTCGTGGAATTACAGTTAATTCGAAGCGGAACCGTTCAAGCCATTGTAAGAAGCGAATTAAAATGGCATAGGTTTTTTTTTCACTATTTTCAGCCACACGATGTATGTGAGCTATTAAATGGTCATATTGACTTTCCTGCCAAAGCTCGAGGTTGTCCGTTTGCTTGGCTGCCAGTGCATTCGTTGCGGAAATAGCTATAAAATCACTCATCAAATGGCCAATACGTTGTTGTTCAGCAGTAATAAATGCGTCTGCATGCTCATCAGCATCGATACCATTGATGACACATAAAGGCTCCACTCCTTTATGCTTTAACGTATCCATTAATAAAAGCTCAGCATCAATCGCCCTAGAGCCGGCTCGTAAAACCCAGAAAATCTCATCTACACGGTTCATCAGTGCTTCAGAGAAATAGGCCATTTCACCTCCCCCAGCTTCTAAGGAAACCGAGTCAATGATTGTCACAGATTTTAATAAGTCATTTTTTAAATATACTTCTAAGTAATCTAAATGTTCACGTAAAATCTGCGAAGCAAATGTATCACCTGTTGTCAGTAGTTCTAATTTACTAAGATCAAATATGGCTACAACACCATCTAAAAAATAGGCTTTAATCTCTTCTTGTTCGCCATATCGAATAAATGTATTGACACCTGTCGGATGTTGATCATTTACAGATAAAACCTCACGTCCGAGGAGTCCGTTGACTAGTGTCGTTTTGCCTACTCGTTGCTTACCGACAATTAAAATCATCGTTTGGTTATTAGCATCTTGAATAATACGATTTAAATGTTTAGCTGTATCTTTCACATATGTATTTTGGACAATAATACCGTACAATTGTCGAAGTTGATCAACAAATTGTGGCAATATATTATTCGCTGAGGTTGTATATTCGATTGGCGTATGGTCAATGTTCGTCATCCTCAAAACCTCTTTTCGTATGCATCTATAAGACCATTATAAATGATACTAATGCTTTACTAATATATAGATCAACGAAAAGAGGACAATATACTTATACATTTATAGGGCAAATAGGAGTTCATCCTTATACCGATACACAATCATTTCACATTTCATTCACAATTCAGACTAAAAGAAATAGCCAATTTTATGAATTTTACTAAAATTGCCAGCGTAAACAACCTTTATTATAGCTATTTAGTTCTACCTGTTCCTTTTGGAATACTATTCCCCGGTGCCCGCCATACGCGCGTAAACTTCACCAAGTGTGGGCATGCCCCCCTGTGCGCTAAATTTTTCAACAGACAATGAGGCAGCAAGATTAGCAAAGTACACTGCCTCATCTAATGATTGACCTTCTACTAAGGCATGAGCTAGTGCACCGTTAAAGGTATCACCTGCACCAGTTGTATCCACAACAGTCGTCATATAGCCTGGGATATGAACGGGAAATATACCATCAAAATAACGCGCACCATCACTTCCTAGCGTTATAATGAGCTTATTAGGATACTTTTCTAGCAGCTGATCGATGGGCTCGTTAAAAATTTCTGCACATTCTGTTTCGTTTGGCGTTAAATAGGCGATATCCTCCATCCACTGTCTATCAAAATTTGCCGCTGGTGCAGGATTTAATAATACTGGCACTCCCACCTCTTTACATAGTTGAATAGCATAGGCTGTTGTCTCTTTTGGAATTTCCAGTTGAATGATCACCATTTGGCTTTTTTGTAGCAACTCTTTGGATGCCTCAATATGTGTAGGTGCTAATTCATAGTTGGCACCAGGCACCACTACAATTCGATTATCTTGATTGTAAATAAGAATATTAGCAATACCTGTTGGAGCTGTAGCACTATGAACAATGGCATCTGTGTTTACTTGCTCTTGCAGTAAACCTGCACATAATGTTTCACCAAAGCTATCCTGACCGACACAGCCAATCATTGCCACATCACTCCCAAGTCGAGCAGCCGCAACTGCCTGATTGGCCCCTTTTCCTCCTGGAACAGTTTGAAATGCATGGCCAAGAATCGTTTCTCCTTGCTTTGGAAAAGCATTCATTTGTACAACTAAATCCATATTTAAACTTCCTATAACTGTAATCATTAATGTCCCTACCTTTCTTCTAAGCTCTATTTTAATGGAGAAAAAAGATCAAGGACAGGGTGTTTTAAAAGCTTTTTAAAGTTTTCCTAATAATCCTTTTCTAGCCTCACGTTCAATTTTACTATCACAATCTTCGCAGGAGAATTTTCCTTTCATATTTCTTTTATACAAGGTATATTTCCTTGTCCCTTCCACAACCTCAAACGTCTTTTTGCAAAAAATACAGGAAACTGAATAAGTAATCATAATCTATTCTCCTTTCAAATAACTTGCTACTTCCACATTATCAAAAAATACCATTTATTCACAATGTTTACATTCATAATATTCTTATCAAACTTATTTCTATTCACATTCTATCCATAATTAGTATGGTTATTTGCCAACGCAAAAAAAACTGAAGACAACGCTCAGTTTGTCTTCAGTCTCCAAAAATATATTAATAGGCTACTCGCTTCTCTTCATAAGCAGCGATATGGTCTTCGTATTTAATAGTTAAGGCAATCTCATCCCAACCATTTAGCAATGTTTCCTTGTAGTACGGATCAATTGTGAAATGATAGACTGTTCCATCATCATCTGATACCGTTTGTGCTGCAAGATTTACTTCCACTGAATATGGGTTTGCTTTGCCCTTCGCTAGAATTTCATCACATTCCGCTTCTGTTAGCTTAATAGGAAGAATCCCGTTTTTAAAGCAGTTATTATGGAAAATATCTGCAAAGGAAGGCGCAATGACGACATGAAATCCATAGTCCAATATGGCCCATGGTGCGTGCTCTCGAGAAGAACCACAGCCGAAATTATCCTGTGCCACTAGAATTTTTGACTCTTTAAATGCTGGTTTATTTAATACAAAATCTTTTATTTCATTGCCGTCTGCATCAAAGCGCCAGTGATAAAATAAATACTGTCCAAAGCCTGTGCGCTCAATACGCTTTAAAAACTCTTTTGAAATAATTTGGTCTGTATCCACATTTTTACGATCAAGTGGTGTAATAACACTATTTACGATATTAATTGGTTCCATTTTCAACATCCCTTCCGTGTAAAAACAAGCTTTACACAGTTTCCTTTACAAATTCACGTACATCTACAAAATGACCTGCAATTGCGGCTGCAGCTGCCATTGGTGGAGATACTAAATGTGTACGAGAGCCAGCTCCCTGACGCCCTTCAAAGTTGCGGTTGGATGTGGAGGCACAGCGTTCACCAGCTGGGACTACATCATCATTCATCGCTAAACACATGGAGCAACCTGACTCTCGCCATTCGAAGCCGGCGTTTGTAAAGATTTTATCTAAGCCTTCTGCCTCTGCTTGTTTTTTCGTAGTATGAGAGCCTGGAACAACGATTGCTGTTACATCACCATGTACTTTTCTTCCTTTAATAACATCCGCAGCTGCACGTAAATCACTAATACGCGAGTTTGTACAGGAGCCAATAAAGACATGCTGGATATCAATGGACGTTAATGGTTGCCCTTCCTCTAAGCCCATATAATCAAGAGCTTTTTGAAGTGCTGCCTTATCGGATTCATCTTTATAATCTGCTTGAGTTGGGACGTGACCAGAAACTCCTGTACCCATCGATGGATTAGTTCCCCATGTAATGATAGGCTCAATTTCTTCCGCATGAATAATACGAACTGTATCGTAAGTAGCATCCTCATCAGAAGCTAGGCTTAACCAATAGTTAGCTGCTTCCTCAAATTGCTCACCCTGTGGCGCATATTTACGACCACGAATATAGTCTACTGTTGTTTGGTCAGGGGAAATCAGCCCTGCCTTGGCACCAGCCTCAATCGACATATTACAAATCGTCATCCGTTCTTCCATGGACAGTTTGTGGATAGCCTCTCCAGTAAATTCCACAATATATCCTGTGCCGACTCCGATTCCGAACTTTGCAATAATGGCTAAAATGATATCTTTAGCGGCTACTCCGACTGATAGCTCCCCTTCAACACGAATTTCCATTGTCTTTGGCTTATTTTGCCATAATGTTTGCGTCGATAATACATGCTCTACCTCAGAAGTTCCAATACCAAAGGCAATTGCTCCAAATGCACCGTGTGTGGATGTATGTGAGTCACCACAGACAATCGTTTTGCCAGGCTGTGTAAGCCCTAACTCTGGTCCAATCACATGGACAATTCCTTGATCAGGATGGCCCATACCTGCCAGCTCTACACCAAACTCTTCAGCATTTTTGGCTAAAGTTTCAATTTGGTTACGTGCAATCGGATCATGGATGGTTGGTAAATTTTTTGTTGGAACATTATGGTCCATTGTTGCAAAGCTTAAATCTGGACGACGTACTTGACGTCCATTCATCCGAAGTCCCTCAAAAGCTTGCGGAGAAGTTACTTCATGAATTAAATGAAGATCAATATATAACAGGTCCGGTTTGCCCTCTTCCTGATAAACAACATGTTTACCCCAAATCTTTTCAATTATATTTTTACCCATTGTCTTCACCTATTTCTTTAAATATATGTTGTCATAATGCTTTGTGAAACAAAACTAGTATCAATTTCATTAATAACCTTGTCTGTCCATTCATTTGTTGATAAAACGCGACTGCCATCTCGGGCAAGATCTGCTGTAAAATAACCATCATCAAATACCGCACTTACGGCACGTTCAATTTCTGCTGCTTCTTCCTTTAAGCCAAACGAGTATTGAAGCATCATCGCTACAGAAAGAATAGTTGCTGCAGGATTTGCTACTCCTTGCCCTGCAATCTCAGGTGCTGACCCGTGTACTGGCTCATATAGGCCAAAGTTATCTCCACGAATAGATGCCGACGGTAATACACCTAAAGAACCGGTAATAACAGATGCTTCATCACTTAAAATATCCCCGAACATGTTTTCTGTAACTACTACATCATAGTGCCCAGGATTTGTAATCAGTTTCATCGCTACAGAATCTACTAGGTTATGTTCCACCAAAACATCTGGATATTCTTTTTTCTTTGCTTCTACGACTTCTCGCCATAAACGACTTGTTTCAAGAACATTCGCCTTGTCAACAGAGCATAACTTGCCTCCACGTAAACGTGCTAGCTCAAAGGCATTTTCAACGATACGCTCTACTTCTGCTTTTGAGTAAACAGTTGTATCAATTGCGCCATTTTCAGTACGCATACGTGGTTCCCCGAAGTATACGCCACCTGTTAGTTCACGAACAATCATTAAATCAACGTTTTCAGCTACCTCACGCTTCAATGGTGAAGCATCTAGTAAACTCGGGAACGCCTTTACAGGACGTAGATTAGCAAATAAATCAAAGTGTTTGCGAATTCGCAATAATCCCTTTTCAGGGCGTAATTCAGGTGGATTCTGATCCCACTTTGGTCCTCCAACTGCTCCTAGTAGAACCGCATCACTATTCTCACACATCTCAATAGTTTCATCTGGTAGTGGATTATTGTGTTGGTCGATGGCAGCGCCCCCGATTGTTCCATACCCTAAATGGAAAGTATGATTAAACCGTTTTCCAATCACTTGTAATACACGCACAGCAGAAGCAACAACCTCTGGCCCAATTCCGTCACCAGGAAGTACTGTAATTTTTTTCTCCATCATCAAAACACCCTTCTTTATATAGCGCATTCGCTAATTTAGTAAAGACGCTCACCAAATTTATGAATGATGAGCGTATTCAATTTTCTTGATTAACCATATACGCCATGATTATTGCATCCGACTTGTGAATGGTACCTCACACATTTCACCACTTGTAAAACTGGATGATTAATTAAACTGGATGTGCACGAAGACTTTCTTTTATTAAATGACGGTTAATAGCATTTAAATAAGCTTTCGCCGATGCTTCCAAAACATCCTGAGAGGAGTTGCGGCCAGTCGTCGATACATGATCATAACGAATATTTATAACAGCTTCACCAAGTGCATCACGGCCTTTACCCACTGATGTCACACGGTAATCAATCACTTGAACAGCACTTGGTACTAGCTGCTCTAGCGTGTTAAAAATGGCTTCTACTGACCCAGAACCAGTGGCAACTACTGTTTTCTCTAATCCCTCTGGTGTTAGCACAATGGCTGTGGCCGTCGGAATATTTTCTGTACCATATTGCACTTGAACCATTTTCAATTCAAATAGTGGCACATCCTCTAACTGAATTTGCTGTTCCGTAAGAAGAGTCAGTAAATCTTCCTCTGTAATTTCCTTTTTACGATCCGCCAATTTTTTGAATTCCACAAACGCCTTATTCAACTTTTCATCTGATAGATCAAAGCCCATTGTTTCAGCTCGATCACGGAAGGCTGCTCGACCAGAATGTTTTCCAAGAACTAACGGTATTTCACCTTCACCAATCAGTGCAGGTGAAATAATTTCATACGTTTCTGGATTTTTTAACACACCATCCTGATGAATTCCAGATTCGTGTGCAAATGCATTTTTCCCAACAATCGCTTTGTTTGGCTGAATCACAACGTTTGTCAATTTACTGACTAATTGGGACGTACGTTTAATCTCTTGCAGCTGTATCCCTGTCTCAACCTGATAAAAATCCTTCCGTATATGAAGGGCTACGGCAATTTCTTCTAACGCTACATTGCCTGCTCGCTCTCCAATGCCATTAATTGTTCCCTCCACTTGTGCAGCACCATTTTCAATTGCCGCCAATGTGTTGGCTGTTGCCATTCCTAAGTCGTCATGACAATGGGCAGAAAATTTGACTTTATCAGCGCCTTTTACGTTTTCCAGCAAATACTTAAATAATGCACCATATTCGTAAGGGGAGGCATAGCCGACTGTATCAGGGACGTTAATCGTTGTGGCCCCAGCAGCAACCACTTCATTCATAATTCGTACTAAAAATTCACGATCTGAACGGAATGCATCCTCAGCAGACCATTGTACAAGGGGGAAGTATTTTTTCGCATATTTAACCGCTTCAACCGCTTGCTCGATCACTTGTTCTGGTGATTTTTTCAGCTTGTATTCCATATGGATAGGCGAAGTAGCTAGGAAAATATGAATATGTGGTTGTTGAGCTACTTTAATAGCTTCCCATGTCGTATCAATATCCTTTTGGATACAACGAGCAAGGCCCGTTACGACTGAATTTTTTACTGTTTCAGCTATGCGATGGACTGCATCAAAGTCACCGGGTGACGAAGCAGGAAACCCTGCTTCAATTATTGTCACACCAAGGCGCTCTAACTGTTTAGCAATTTCTATTTTCTCTGCTGTATTTAAATTGATACCAGCAGATTGTTCACCATCGCGAAGCGTAGTATCGAAAATATCAATTTTTCGCACTTGTCGCCACTTCTCTTACCACTTTTTCTTTACCTTCGTTGATGAATGGCATCATCTCACGTAATTTTGCGCCTACTTCTTCGATTTGATGGTTCGCACCAGCCTCTTTGAACTTTGTATATTCAGGACGACCATTTTCATTTTCTTGAATCCAACGGCGAGCAAACGTACCATCTTGGATATCCGTTAACACATCTTTCATACGAGCTTTTACAGACTCATCGATGATGCGTGGTCCTGCCACATAATCTCCCCACTCAGCTGTATCTGATACGGAGTAACGCATTGTTGCCATTCCACCTTCAAACATTAAATCAACAATTAGCTTTAACTCATGTAGTGTTTCAAAGTATGCTAATTCTGGTTGGTAGCCTGCTTCCACTAACGTTTCAAAGCCTGCTTTTACTAGCTGCGTTGCGCCACCACAAAGTACTGCTTGTTCGCCAAATAGGTCAGTCTCTGTTTCTTCTTTAAATGTTGTTTCAAGAAGGCCACCACGTGCGGCACCAATGCCTTTACCGTAAGCAAGTGCTAAATCTTTTGCTTGGCCCGTTGCATCTTGATGGATAGCAAATAAACCTGGTACACCAGCACCTTCTTGGAATTGACGACGAACTAAATGTCCTGGCCCTTTTGGTGCTACTAAAAATACATCTACATCTGCTGGTGGTGTAATTTGCCCAAAGTGAATATTGAAGCCGTGTGCAAACATTAGCGCCTTCCCTGCTTGTAAATGTGGAGCAATTTCTGCTTCATACACAGCTTTTTGTCGCTCATCTGGTAGTAGAATTTGGATTACATCTGCTTCTTGTGCTGCTTCAGCCACTGTTTTTACGTCAACACCATCTGCTTTAGCAGCATCGAAAGATCCTCCTGGGCGAACCCCTACTACTACGTCAAAGCCTGATTCTTTTAGGTTTAATGCATGGGCATGACCTTGTGAGCCGTATCCGATAATAGCGATTTTCTTTCCTTTTAATACTTCCTCGTTAATATTTTGTTCATAGTACATTGTAGCCATTGTTGTTTCCTCCTAGAATTTGGTTTATTTTCACAGCTCTAGATGCATGACATTTTGGTAGTGCTCACATCTAAAGCTATCAATTTTATAGGCAAACTATTTTAAAATAGAGAGCTGCGGATTCGAGATCTTTTGTGTTTCACGAACTGAGGCAGTTGCCCCTGTACGTGTAAGTTCTTTAATGCCATATGGTCGAATTAGTTCAATAAAGGCATCTATTTTGTCTGGGTGTCCTACGACTTGATACGTCACTACATTTTTAGCTGTGTCAATTATTTGAGCGCGGAACGGTTCAACAATCGAATTCATTTCCAAGCGTAAATTGGGTGGTGAAATAACCTTTACTAGTGCTAGTTCTCGCAGAACAATTGATTTATCAGTAATATCATTAACCTTTAATACATCAATTTGTTTGGATAATTGCTTCACCAGTTGTTCAATTTTGCCTTCATCCTCTACATTGACAACAAAGGTCATTTTTGAAAAATTCGGTTGCTCTGTATGACCAACTGTAATGGATTCAATATTAAACTGACGTTTCATAAGTAAACCTGTTAATCGGTTTAACACACCACTTTGGTTAATCACAGTTACGGTAATTACTCGTTTCAATTCTTTTTCACCCCAATCATTTCATGTAGGCCTTTGCCTGGTGCTACCATTGGGTATACACATTCAAGCTGTTTCACACGACAATCGATTAACACAGGCTCATCAGAAAGTAATGCCTCTCGGAAAATAACTTCCGCTTCATCAATTGTGTTAATGCGATAGCCTTTAATGCTATACGCATCTGCCAATTTAACAAAATCCGGTTGGATTGGCATAAGTGAGGATGAATAGCGCTCTTCATAGAATGTTTCTTGCCATTGACGAACCATTCCTAAACAGCTATTATTCAAAATCACTATTTTTACTGGTAAGTTAAATTCCTGTAGAATGGACAGCTCCTGTGCAGTCATTTGAAACCCTGCATCTCCTACAATTGAAATAACTTTTTTGTCTGGCTTCGCAAATTGGGCACCAATTGCGGCTGGGAAGCCGAAGCCCATCGTACCAAGTCCACCAGACGTTACCCAGGCATGATCGTTATTTAAATGATAGTATTGCGCTGTCCACATTTGATGCTGCCCAACATCTGTTGTCACAATGGCATCACCCTCTGTAATTTTATGAACTAATCGCAATGCCTCTTGTGGTAAAATTTCCTGATCATGATCATTCTTGCAATACCATAATGGATAGTCATTGGCGTGATTTCTTAAATAAGCTAGCCAATCCGTTGTATCAGGACCATCGAAATCCTTTTTCAGTATCGCTTTTAATGCTTCTTTTGCATCTGCCACAATCGGAATATCTGTTGGTACGTTTTTACCAATTTCAGCAGGATCAATATCGATATGAACAATAGTCGCATTTGGTGCAAATGTAGCTAAATTACCTGTTAAGCGATCGTCAAATCGAGCACCAATATTAAGTAATAAATCTGCCTTTGTTATGGCTGTGTTCGCTGTTGCCGTTCCGTGCATGCCTGCCATCCCTAGGAATAATTCATGTTCGCCGTGGATGGAGCCTAAGCCTAGTAAAGTATTCGTTACAGGGATACGGTATTTTTCAGCGAATGCTGTTAATTCTTCACGTGCGTCTGCAAAAAGAACACCTGCACCAGCTAAGATGACTGGATTTTTTGCTAAAGAAATTGCTTGTATCGCCTTTTGGATTTGTAAGTAGTTAGGCTTATAGGTTGGTTGATAGCCTGGTAAATAAATTTCATCTGGTGCTTGAGGCGGATTTTCTACATCAAACAGCATTTGTGAAACATCCTTTGGGAAGTCAACGACAACTGGTCCCTTACGACCTGTGCTGGCAATATGGAAAGCTTCTTTGACAATACGTGGGATGTCATTTACATCTTGTACTTGATAATTATGCTTGGTAATGGGTGTTGTAATTCCCATAATATCCGCTTCTTGGAAAGCATCTGTGCCAATAACAGAAGTAGCAACCTGACCAGTGAATACCACTAAAGGTATGGAATCAATCATGGCATCGGCTATTCCTGTAACAAGATTTGTTGCGCCTGGGCCACTTGTAGCAATGACCACACCCGTTTTCCCTGAAACACGCGCATAGCCTTCCGCCGCATGGATGGCACCCTGTTCATGTCTTGTTAAAATATGACGGATTGGATTTTTATACATCGCATCATAAATTGGTAATACAGCACCACCTGGATAGCCAAAGATGATTTCAACGCCCTGATCGTGCAATGCCTGCACTAGTACATCGGCCCCGTCTTTTGCTTGATAGGTTTGCTCAACTGTTGCAGTTGTTGCTAATTGTTCTTTTTCATTGATTGAAACATTCGCACTCATCAATATGCCTCCTTTATTTCTTTCAAACTCACACATCAGTGTTGTAGATTAATGAAGTGTCACTAGCTGGTTAGTCTATGCGCTCCTCCTGATGAAGGAGTGTTAGCTCATTCCATTATGAAAATAATAAAAAGCCTTTTTCTCCACACGCAAAGAACTACCTTACGTAGGGATGAAAAAGACTTTCCATGGTACCACCCTTTTTTATAGCAAATAATTGCTACCTCGCGAATAAATGACAGCGTTTATGTGCACCCATGCGGAATATACCGCATCCAATAGGGTGTCATAAAACATTTATTCATTAATAACGAGCACTTTCGACTATGCCCGAAGCTATCTAATGGTGTAAACACGTTTAATAGCTCACTCCGAGGGGATGTCGGATCTAGTTGTATCGCCGGCTTCCAGCACGACCGGCTCTCTGGTAGATACAAGGCTCTAGAACCTTTAACCTCATCAACGTTTTCATTTATCTAGTTTTAAATCTTCATAACGCCACCAGTGGAAGCGTTCGTCACTAATTTTGAATATCTTGCGAGCCAACCTCGCTTGATTTTAGGCTCAAAGACCGGTAATTTTGCACGACGTTCAGCTAAAACTTCCTCTGAAACTTGTAAATTAATCGTACGATTTGGTAGATCAATTTCAATCAAATCTCCGTCTTCTACTAAAGCAATGGGACCACCTTCAGCAGCTTCTGGTGAAATATGTCCGATTGAAATACCTCGTGATGCCCCTGAGAAACGACCATCTGTGATTAATGCCACCTTTGTACCAAGGCCACGACCTTGAATCGCAGATGTTGGTGCCAGCATTTCTGGCATTCCTGGGCCACCTTTAGGACCTTCATAGCGAATGACGACTACATGGCCCTCTTTCACTATTCCATTATCAATATTTTCTTGTGCTGCCTCCTGTGAATCAAAAACGATGGCTTGACCTTTGAATACTTGGATGGAAGGATCTACTGCGCCGACTTTAATCACGGAGCCTTCTGGTGCAATGTTACCGAATAACACCGATAAACCACCTACAGCACTATATGGATTTTCTTTCGTTCGAATGACTTGATTATTCGTAATGTGATGATCTTTAACTAACTCACCCATTGTCATTCCTGCCACTGTTGGACGATTAGGATGTATAGCACCTGGAATAGACACCAATTCATTAATAATGGCACTTACACCACCAGCTTTATTAATATCATCCATTGAAATATCGGAAGCAGGCATGATTTTTGCTAAAT
Organism: Lysinibacillus sp. GW247-5R2A; assembly: GCF_059424475.1. NCBI lineage: Bacteria > Bacillati > Bacillota > Bacilli > Caryophanales > Bacillaceae > Lysinibacillus > Lysinibacillus sp. GW247-5R2A. The sequence continues at coordinate 106,883 of NZ_JBWKZL010000005.1, forward strand.
AAGGTACTCGTTCTGCAACTTTATTAATATCCTCAATGTTGTAATCTATTTCTGCTTCATTGGCAATGGCTAATGTATGTAGAACCGTGTTAGTAGATCCACCCATTGCCATATCTAATGCAAAAGCATCGTCAATTGCCTCTTTTGTTATAATATCGCGAGGCTTAATATCTTCCTTTACCATACGAATTAATTGTTTCGCCGCTTCTTTAATGAGTTTATGACGCTCTTCAGAAGTAGCTACAATTGTTCCATTACCTGGTAAAGCAACACCTAGCATTTCCATTAAACAGTTCATAGAGTTTGCGGTAAACATCCCTGAGCAGGAACCGCAAGTCGGACAAGCATTATTTTCAATATCTAATAGCTCTTCAGCAGACATATTTCCTGATTTATGAGCACCGACACCTTCAAAAACAGACGTTAATGAAAGCTGTTTTCCTGATGCAGATGTACCGGCCTCCATTGGACCACCAGACACAAAAATCGATGGTACATTGGTACGAACTGCTGCCATAAGCATACCTGGTGTAATTTTGTCACAGTTTGGAATATAAAATACGCCATCAAACCAGTGTGCATTAATAACCGTCTCAGCTGAGTCTGCTATAATTTCACGACTTGGTAATGAATAGCGCATACCAATATGCCCCATTGCAATACCATCATCGACACCAATTGTATTAAATTCGAATGGAATACCACCCGCTTCAATAATGGCTTCTTTTACAACATCAGCGAACGTACGTAAATGAACGTGACCTGGTATTATGTCGATATAAGAGTTACAAACCCCAATAAATGGCTTGCCTAAATCTTTTGCTTTTACTTTACCTGTTGCATATAAAAGACTTCGATGTGGCGCTCGATCTACGCCTACTTTTATCATGTCACTTCTCATTTTAAACGCCCCTCATTTATTGCTTTCCATACTATGTTCGTTGCTATATACAAAATCAAAATCTTCTGTCTATTTATTTTTTGTTTATAGATAACAGCTTTCTAGAGTACTACTGCTGTAACGAACGTGTTAAATTGTTGTTATCATAGTACGAAAAAAAGGTCTCGTCAACACTATTTTTTGAATTGTTTAAACAATTCAAAAAATCTGTCAAAATTGAAATCGTTTACATGCTGATTAAGCATCAGTTTTATCTCGTTTTGATAAAAATTTTGACATTTCGTTCAAATTTTAATTTTTTAAAAATATAGAACAATAATTTTCTAAATAGGAACAAAGAGTTGGAAAGGGCGGAAAAGGAGATAGCGCTTACAATAGAAATAATTTTTTTAAATATCCTGTAAAAAACACATGATCGGGATCATATTGGTGTCGAATGTTTAAAAATTTTTCAATTTCAGGATATAATTCATAAACCTTTTGAGCGGTTAAATGATGTTGTTTGCCCCAATGTGGACGACCTTCATATTTCTGCATTAACGTATGCACCCATTTGAAATAGGGCTCCTCTGACATTCCTTTATACATATGGAAGGCGATAAAGGCTGATTCACGCCCCTGTGTAGGACTTAAAAAACCAGCTTCCCCTGCAGTTGTTCGACATTCTAATGGAAAATGAACATTAAAAACGCCCTTTTTAAAGGTTGCATGAATTTCCTCTAGACAAGCTTCAAATTGAGATAATGGGATAGCATATTCACTTTCCTGGAACTTCACACTACGAGGTGAAGGATAAATTTCATAGCTTATACCTATTTTTTCACTTTCCACCACATTAGCGGCTGCTATTTTACTCATGGCACCACTTAAAGCTGGTTTCCACTTACAAAGCTCAGACATCGCAAAAAAAGCACCATTTTCTACAATTTGTAGCTTGAGGTTTTCTATTTTCTTATTCCATTCGCTTTGAAAGACAGGAGCTACCACATTCATTCGCTTTACTTGAATCGTCTCACTTCCAGGGAAATAAAACCATTCCACATGACGATGTTGTTGGATATCCTCTGCAAACCCGGTGAGTCCATTCGCTAACGTATCTCTCGCCCCCACATAATGCAGTCCATATAATGGCATGACTTTAATCGTTACTTTGACAAGAATACCGAGCATTCCTAGCGATACATGATGCGCTTCAGACAAATCATCCAATCCTCGTCGATGCTCCTGATAAGTTCCCGTCCCATCCACAAACCCCCACGACATCACGGCTGAGGATAAGGAACCAAGTGTAACACCTGTGCCATGAGTCCCCGTTGATACGGCACCTGCAATAGTTTGCTCCTGAATATCTCCCATATTAATTAATGCAAATCCATGCTTTGCTAGCACTGGTCCAATTTCATATAAATAGGTTCCAGCCCATAATGTAGCCTCCTGCTTTTCCTCATTCACAGCGATTAATCCGCGCATATTATGTAAGGAAATAGCTATATGCTCCGGCATTGCCACAGCGCTAAACGAGTGTGCTGCACCTGTAACACGAATCGTCTTTGCAGATTCGCGTGCATGTTTAACAATCATTGAAACTTCTTCAATGGAATGCGGTAAATACATTTCACTTGGATAGGAAATAACATTCCCAGCCCAATTAGTCCATTTTTCTCCATTCTTCCATTTTTCTATAGAAAACATTGTCCATCCCCCCTGTATGTTGTATAAGATCCTACATACTTGTCCCCTCGAACACCATGTAATAATTGGAATCGTTCACAAAGCTCCCCAGCCTTGGCATGTCGAAAATAAATGGTATCACCTATTTCAATGTTTTTCCCTTTGACCTTAATCGGTGTTTGCACCTCTCCTGCCCCTTCTAAGCTAAGATATGCAAAATTGGTAGGTTCATAGAATACAGGTAACCGATCACTACCGATCGCACCAGATGCTGTATATCCCCCACCATGACAAACAACGATATTTTTTTCAGGCTGTCTCGTGACACGTAAGGCAAATCCGGCTGCTTTTTCAAGCTGCAAATGGGTAAATTGATCGAACAGAGCAGGGGCATAAAAGGCAGAACCTACCGTAATTTCAGTCACTTCTTTCTGCTGAGCTGTGTAAGTCATACTACCTGAGCCTCCTCCATTAACAAAACGTAAATTTGGAAAATAGGCTTTAATATGAGCGATAGCTAATCGACGAAATTGAGTGACCTGCTTTTTCGCCTGTGCTTGCATGGCTTCTATTACTCTACCCTTTACTACATTTGATGGACGATTACCAACACCAGCGATTTGCGCCTCATAGCCCATAGCCCCTACTACTTCAATAGAAGGATTATCTTTTATGGCTTGCAAAAATGGAGTTAACGTCTCAAGGGAATATAATGATGAACGTTTCGTACCAAAGTACAATAATTTGAAATCATTTGATACATTAATATCGATGCAAATTGGGACACGCACACCCATTTCATTCCCTAACTTCGCTAATAGTTGGATATGTTCCTGTCGATCAACCATAAACGTAACGGTTTTCCCCTCTTGAACAAAGTGCAATAATTGACGTATAGCCGTCTCTTCCATCACTGGATAGCCCAGTAATACATCATCAAACTGCTGCTGTAATAAAAAAATTGTCTCTGCAGCTGTAAAAGTCATAAACCCTGCTACATTCACAAGTTTATGTTGAATATAGCGAAGCACCTCAACTGAACGAATCGATTTTGTTGCTAGACGAATTGGTTTTCCCCCACATGCACCCTGTACAGTTTGAATATTTTTATCAAGTGCATCAAAATCCACCCACGCAAATGGCCGTTCCAAATGACCAAACGGTTGATCCCATCTTGTTGTCATTTAATCCCTCCCTTTTAAGTACTAAGTATTAGACATGTAATAGAATAAATCCTTTAATCAAAATAAAAACAACCGTGAGCAGTTAACTAACAATGCCAACACGGTTGTTTTTAAAATGGGACAAACATTTCATTCACCTTTCTATTAAATTGGTTACGATGCGTAGAGGAAATCCGCTGCTAGATTTAATAAAACTAACAAATGCAAGCCCGCAATTAGTAAACCTTGACGATTTAATCGTTTCATTACAGCCATATTCATATATAACACGCTCCTTTTTCACATTATATTCTTTTTTAGTTCATTTTTCAAACTATTCAAATAATGGAAAATTACCCATTTAAAAAGACTACCTATTAGCAAAGTGCTAAATAAATTTATGCATGGGCGATTGAGGTGATGAATCAAAAAAATTTTTACGAATGAATAGGCTGTTTTTGCAAATAATTTTAGAAAAGGCTCATTCATTTCTTTCGAAAGTAGGTGAATGTATTTTAGGTACGATTTGAAGGCGCAAACATACTATAGAAGTAAGCGATAATCGGTGTATGTATCATATAAAAGCTGTTCTATGTAATGTAGGCATTTTCACAACAATTTATGCAGATGATTTGGCTGTCACTCCGGCTAACGATCAATTGACATGGTGAAAGAGCTGCAAGGTTAACGACAGCCAAATAAAATCATGTAATTATTACTAAAAAAGATGGCAACGTTTAATCTGCTTCATTCAGGGTATAACTAAGTAATCGCCATTATATCTTAACTTTAAGGAGATGAGAAATATGATTAGTTTCATTTGGTATTTAATCATCGGAGGGATTCTTGGATGGTTAGCAGGCGTAATTTTAGGTAAGGATGTACCTGGTGGTATCATTGGTAATATTATTGCGGGGATTGTCGGTTCTTGGATCGGTAGTATGGTTTTAGGGAACTGGGGATGGAGAGTTAGTGATTTCTACGTATTCCCTGCGTTAATCGGTGCTATCGTGCTGATATTTATCGTAAGCCTTATTCTCAAAGGTATGCGTAAAGCAACTTAAATATGCGATGAAGAGCCATCCAATGTGATGGCTCTTTATTTTTCTTGATGTAAAAGAACTGCCGCTTTTAACTCATCGTGATAAGCGTTGTACAATTGATAGTAAGACAACACATCTTCCACATATTCCTCACTGTGATTATATTGAAAAACCGCCTTTTTAATTTCACCTTGTGCAGCACCATATTTCGACAAGTAATTAGCTGCACTAAAAACTGCATCCTCTATGTCATATGGATCAGCAACCCCATCGCCATTTGCATCAACTCCATATCCCCCGTATTTCGCAATGGTCTGCGGGCTCATTAGTTCAGTCTTGGATATATCACCCTTCCCTAAACCTGAGCAAGTGGGATGCTTCCAGCCAACAAATGTGCAAGGCATAAATTGCAGATGCCCTTCTGCACCTGCTGACGATACCATCGTTTTCACTGTCGAAAATCGAGTCTCAATGCGATGATGTGCAGCAAGTAAGGTCCAAGGTACACCATACTTCTCCTCCGCCGCTATGTATACAGGAATAAATTTTTCAGGAATGCTTATATCAAAATGCTCCTGAATTTCTTCTATCGCCTTTTCCTGAGCAAGCTTTTCAAAAATCGGTAAGGTTTGAAGCTCCTTCCACGCAAAAAAAGTAAGGACGTATACGGTTATTGCAATTGGAATCAATAATGCTATCATACCCAATTTTGTCGCGGGTGATAACATCGGTTTGTTATTCTTTTTTTTAGTCATAAGTCACACCTAATCTAGTAGTCTACTTCCATATTACCAAATTTTCCGAAATAAGTAGCGAAATTTTTTAAGTCATACAACCTAGCAGCATAGGACATCATTTCCACTACGAAAGCAGTTGAAAGACTTGGGAAAAATATAGTAAAATACAAATTGATTAATTTTTAGGATTATAATAGGGAGGAATTTTATTTTGTGGAAAGACTTTAAAGAATTTGCGATGAAAGGCAATATTATCGATTTAGCAGTAGCAGTTGTCATTGGTGGTGCTTTCGGTAAAATTGTAACCTCCTTAGTTGAAAATATCATTATGCCATTAGTTGGTGTGTTAACAGGTGGTATTGATTTAACAGCAAGCTTTGTCTACGGTTCAGGTGACGCCCAAATCAAATTAGGCGTATTTTTACAATCAATTATTGATTTTTTAATTATTGCGTTTGCAATTTTTATGGCTTTACGAATTATGACGAAGCTTACCAATAAAAAGGAAGAAGCAGTCGTGGAAGAACCAACTCCTGAGCTGGATGCCAAGGAAGAGCTTCTAAAAGAAATCCGCGATTTATTAAAAAAGGAACAAGCCTAATATCTATCGCTACTTCGAATCTGTCTCATTTCAATGAGGCAGATTTTTTTCATGAGTAGAAAAATACTTCCAATGGCTTTTCTTCAAATCCACACTGCTCGCTCAACGATTAATGAACTTACTTCCCAGTGAAGCCGCATTGTCAGACATAGAAATAATCCATCCCCCTATATAACCTACTATTCCTACGTGATTAACATAAAATAATCTAGCTAATTTTCTGAAATCACCCTTGTTCTTCTTGAATATCCATGTTAAATTGGTAACAATTATTGAGATTACTACTATTAAATGAAAAGCGAATAGTCCCGCTTTACATAATATTGGAGAAAAGAGTGACGTCATGACATTAAACAGAAGCATTGAAACAAAACTTGTACAACTAGGTAATTTAAGTGACCCAACAACGGGAGCGGTTAGTCCACCTATTCATTTATCAACCGCTTATAAACATGCTGGGATCGGGGAATCTACAGGCTTTGACTACACACGGACAAAAAATCCAACTCGTGCTCTTTTAGAAGCAGGCTTTGCTGATTTAGAGGGTGGCGATATGGGCTTTGCCTGTAGCTCGGGGATGGCTGCCATCCAATTAGTATTATCTATATTTAAACCAGGCGATGAATTAGTGGTGCCAGATGATTTATATGGCGGTACATATAGACTATTTAACTTCTTCGAAGAGACATATAATATTAAGCCTGTTTATTCAAAATTCGAATCAGTGGAGCAGGTAGAAGCATTAATAAATGAAAATACACGTGCATTATTCATCGAAACACCAACGAATCCGCTTATGCAGGAATTTGATTTACAAGTGTATGCTGAGCTTGCACATAAACATGGTGCTTTGTTAATTGTAGATAATACATTCTATACACCATACTTCCAACGTCCTATTGATTTGGGAGCAGACATTGTGCTTCACTCCGCAACAAAATATATTGGCGGACATAATGATGTCTTAGCTGGGATCGTAGTAGCTAAAGGCACAGAATTAGCTGAACGCATTGGCTTTATTCATAATGGTAGTGGCATGGTGCTTGGTGCTATGGATTCTTGGTTACTTATTCGTGGCTTAAAAACAATGCACCTTCGCTTAAAGCAACATGATGCCAATGCCAAGGCGATTGCTGCTTACTTAGAGGAAGAGGCACTAGTTACCGATGTCCTTTATACAGGAAAAGGTGGTATGCTGTCATTCCGCTTACAAAAACCAGAGTGGATTGACCCATTCCTTCGTAACTTAAAGTTAATTACTTTTGCTGAAAGTCTTGGTGGTGTGGAAAGCTTTATTACATATCCAGCTACTCAAACACATGCTGATATGCCTTATGAAGAACGAGTTGAACGTGGTGTTTGCGATCGTTTACTACGCTTCTCAGTTGGTATTGAGGAAGCAGAAGATTTAATCGCAGACTTACAACAAGTATTTGATATCCTAAGAAAAGAGGCATAATGATGAAGCAACATATAGAAACTAGCCTCATTCATGCGGGTGTTCGTGATGGCTACTCAAATAAAAAAGGGGCAGTTAATGTTCCTATGTACCTTTCCTCTACTTTCCACCAGGAGAGTATAGATGAGTTTGGAGAATATGATTATGCGCGTTCCGGTAACCCTACGCGCGATGCTCTAGAAAAAGCGATAGCAGAGCTTGAAGGTGGAGTTCGTGCCCATGCCTTTTCTTCAGGGATTGCTGCGGTTTCAGCCGCTTTAATGCTGTTATCACAGGGCGACCATATCGTCATGACTGAAGATGTTTATGGTGGAACATATCGTTTTGTGACAAAGGTATTACCGCGCTTTGGGATTTCCCACACTTTTGTAGACTTCACGGATTTAGCAGCCGTGGAAGCTGCAATAACGCCGACTACAAAACTGCTTTATATGGAAACACCATCTAATCCAACGTTAGGCATTACAGATATTCGTGGTGTAGTAGAGCTGGCGAAACAACACCACTGTCTCACATTTTTGGATAATACATTTATGACACCATTACATCAACGTCCGTTAGAACTAGGTGTTGATGTCGTTATTCATAGTGCGACGAAGTTTTTATCGGGGCATTCTGATATTATTGCAGGATTAACAGTCACAGCTGATGAAAAGCTAGGACAGGACTTATACTTTATCCAAAATTCATTTGGCAATATTTTGGGTGTACAGGATTCATTTACACTCTTACAAAACATTAAAACGACAGATGTCCGTTTTAGCCGTTCTGCACAATCTGCTCAAAAAATTGCTGAGTTTTTAGCAACTCATACACTGGTGGAACAAGTCTATTACCCTGGACTATCCTCCCATCCAGGTCATGACATCCATCAGCGTCAAAGTACAAGCTCTGGAGCAGTTTTATCTTTCCGCTTACCAAGCTATACCTCCGCAAAAGCATTAGTCGAGGCAATGAAAATCCCAGTTTTCGCTGTCTCACTTGGTGGTGTAGAATCCATTCTTTCCTATCCGGCAAAGATGAGCCATGCCGCTATGGAGCCTGAGGAACGTGCCAAACGTGGGATCACAGACGGACTATTACGTTTTTCTGTCGGACTCGAGCATGTAGATGATTTAATAGCCGATTTCGCACAGGCTTTAGAGGTCGCTGCAAAGGCTTAATTGAATAAACATTAAAACCGCGCCATTAATGACGCGGTTTTTCTGTACGCTCAATTTTTCACCTTAGCCAATAGGCGATATAAATAATCGCCATGCCCCTTTGCTAATAGTGTATCCTGCTCAGCTGATATCCAGTAAAAAGAAAAAAGTAAATCTGCTTCATTCAACCCAGTAGGATAATGTTGCCAGGTTTCCTTTGTGTCATCAGAGGTAGTTAAATGATAAAAATAACGTTTCTGTAAAACACCTGATGGATGGTTAAAGTAATCCTGTGCAATGAGCCCTTGAACAACAAGTGTTGTTAGGCCTGTCTCCTCCAGCATCTCCCGCTTTACGGCCTCTAAAGGTGTTTCCCCTTGTTCAATCGTACCTTTGGGAACTTGAATACCGGCCCCTACAGTATTTTGTTCAAATACGAGAACTTGAATTTGCTCCCCATGCTCTCTTGTAATATAGCCAAATGCTTTTTCAACTACTTGCATGAAGTCTTCCCCCTATCTAATTGTACGTTACAATAAAGATAAAAATTGGAATTTCAGGTGAAAAGTGTTGACACCTATTATACGTCAGATGCAAGAAAATGACATTACTTTTGTACAAGAAATTACTAGTCCAAGCCGGCATCATACCTCACTCTAACATTGCTTCTAGTCACCGATTTTAGAGGGTCTTATTGACTATACTGATCCGAGCAGAGATAGGCATACATTTTTCAGTCTTATGCATTCTGCTTTTGCCCAGTACTCTACCACATGCTTTATTTATGTAAGATTAATTTGTTCGGCCTGAATAACAAGCGCTGTTAATCCTGTTGTACTGCCAGATTCATGTGCTTGTCCTTGTTGCCAAAGAACACCATCTCCTGTTGCAATATCTACTCTTTTTCCATCCTCACCACAAACCCAGCCTTCACCTTGAATAACAATCAATAATTGTGGTACAGGTGCTTCATGCATGCCTACCACACCATTTGGCTCAATATAGATAAAGCCGATATTCGTGGGAACTGCCGTTTTCATGATTTTTTGATAATACGCATTTATGGACTTATAAGAGTGAATTTGATTCGCTAAATCTTGAGAAAAATGAAATCGTTGCATTGAATTTAATTCCTTTCACGCTAAGCTAATTCTTCCTGAGCAAATACTAATAATGTTCCATCCTTTTTTTTGATATAAAAAGCTAATGCATCATAGCCATTTCTTTTTACCGTCTCCCAATCTGATGTTTCACCATTCATTAACTGTACATTTCCTTGTTCATCGACCTCATAGTCATCCGCTTCTTCATCATAATCAATGTTATAAAAAAATGATAAGATCACTTCAGTGGCAGGCATATTATATAGCTGCAGAGGACGGCTGCTACGCTGTTCTTCTGTATAGTCATCACAAAACAACGCATTATAACCATGAAGAGTCGCATCAAAAAGCAAAATTTCCTCTGCTGTTAAAGGGTCCTTGGCAACGATTTTAGCAGTCGAACCTGAAATGAATGGTAAAACCTCCCCTTCTAAGGCTAATAAATCACCATAATACCAAATTTCAAATTTCCTATTATTTGAAGTAGAGCAAAGCTGTAATTGTGATTCGACCCCTTCTGGCTGTTGAATCCTTGTTGTGACATGCTGTAAATAAGTAGGAATAAGATTGTTCATAGTTGGTTTCACTCCCCTTTTTATTCAATTCCTTTTCAGTAGTATCATACATTACATTTTACACAAAAAGAAAAGCCCAGAAAATTTTCTGGGCTCGATGACACTTACTTTTCTAGCATGATTAAAACTGACGGGCCTTTGCTTCGCTTCGCAAGAGACGGTTATGAAGAGTGATCTCCGTTTCCCCGTTTACTTGCGATTTTGATCGCTTAATCCTTGACCAGTTGCGGTGGATTTTTTGAGATTTGGGGTCTAATTGTTCGAACCTACTCATTTTTCATCCTCCTCATCATTATAGATTTCATAAGTGAAATCTTTTTTATTATGACCAGCTAGGATGGAATTATACAACGACGAAAATACCCGCTTACGTTTTCATATTATTTATTTTCTTGTAGCCAAGTTAACGCATATTGCACATATAATTCTGTTCCAATGCGCAAACCATCTTCATCAATATCGAAATGACCATTATGATGTGCCCAGCGTGTATCTTTTTCTGTATTTCCAGAACCTACTAATGCAAAACAGCCTGGCACTTCATCTAAATAAAAGCTGAAATCCTCGCCACCCATCGTTGGGTCGTCTAAATGATAAGCTTCAGTACCAAAATGCTCAATCGCTAAACGTTCAACTAAGTCGGCACTAGCTTTATCGTTGTTGACGGCTTGAGTACCGTATTCATAAATCACCTCAGCTGTTCCACCATAGAGTGTTGCAACTTGATCAGCATAATGGCGAATTTGTGCTTCCATATGCGTACGAACGTCTTGATCGAAGCAACGTACAGTTCCTTCCAAAATAGCGTCTTCTGCAATTACATTGAAACGGGTACCGACATCCATTTTACCAATGGTTAAGACAGCTGGTCGAAGTGGATTGACCGTACGCGATACAACCGTTTGAACATTCAACGCAAAGGTCGAAGCAATCATCACTGCATCGATAGCATCATGTGGCGCTGCAGCATGACCACCCTGACCTTTGAAAGTTACTTTAAAAATATCGGCAGAGGCAAACGCAGGTCCTTTATTGCACTGGATTTTTCCTGTGTCTATTTGTGACCAAATATGAATACCGAATGCGTTATCTACACCTTCCATAGCGCCTTGCTCAACCATTGCTTTTGCCCCTGTAGCAACTTCTTCAGCAGGCTGGAAAATAAATCGAACTGTCCCTTCTATTTCGTCACGGACTGCATGTAAAGTTTTAGCGGCAATTAATAGCATGGCTGTATGGGCATCATGACCACATGCATGCATCTTTCCATTTGTTTTAGATCGATATGGAATATCCTCTCGAATTTCATAAACTGATAAAGCATCCATGTCTGCTCGTAGGGCAACTGTTTTTCCTTCCTTGTTCCCTTTTAATTCAGCAATAATACCTGTGGGTTCTGTTCGTCTATAAGGAATACCTAGCTTATCTAAATAAGCTGCTACATAATTCGTTGTTTCATATTCCTCCCACGAAAGCTCCGGCTCACTATGTAATTTTTGACGAATCGCCACAAGCTCGCTGTTAAGATTAGCAATGATAGGTTTAATAGTAGTCATGATTACTCTCTCCTTTTTTTATAGCCAATTGACGAAAATACCCGCTAGAATAACCGATGTTATGGTTACACTAATGAAGCCTCCAACAAGCATAGGTGGCAGCATACGACTGAGCAGCATTTCACGCTCTTTTTCATCTGCCGTCGATGATTTCACCACTTCATTCGTTAAAATATAATCTGCGGGGAAACCATATAGCGCTGTTAAGGAAACTGCAAACGCTAAGTTTGGGCTAACTTTTAATATTTTCCCTGCGATGAACGAGAAAATATACATACCGACTACAGCTAGGACAATCGAAACAACTAACGGCACAATAATACGCATTAGCATTTCGGGGGTTGCCTGTTTTAAGCCGTCGAATATAAAGAGCATTAAGCCCATAATGGCAAAGCCAAAGCCATTTGCTTTTTGTAATGGTTGTTTTTCTAAAAAACCAATTGTTGAAGCAAGTACACCAAATACTAAGCACAGTACTAGCGCATTAACTGTCACAATTGGAGCTAATACGGTCGATGTACCGTAGGCCAATAAACCAACAAGCGCTAAACGGAAAAATTTAAAATATTCTGTATTATAATTGGCAGGTATCATCCTAAATAATTTAGGCTGTTCAGTAGCAGCGTGTTCTTCTTCCTGAACTTGTGAAATCACATGTAGCTTACCTTGTTGGTGTTCTTTTAATAAACGTTTTGCTTCACGTTTTAATACAATTGAAGTAATTGGATAGCCTGCAAATCCTTGAATGACATAAATAACAATTGCAAAAACTGCTAAATCCTCTAGGCCAGCAGCTGAGGCACCTTCTGACATGACTAATGCAGCCACAATTCCTCCAACTAATGGTGGAACTGCCACAATCATTGTTTTCAAATCAAAAATCATGGCGCCAATGGTAAATAAAATAGCAATAATTCCTACAATACCGGCCAATGAAATGACAATTGCCTTCCACTGGTTTTTCAATTCCTTAAGTGACAGAAGTGTCCCCATATTGGTAATTAATAAATACATTAACATCGTGGCAACTACTGGACCGATCCCGGCAATACTAACAATATCTTTCGGGAAAAACGTCCAATAGCCGATTAAAAATAATACCGCACAGACGAACACAGATGGAATCCAAGCCTTTGTTCTTGTTGCGACAATATCTCCGATGTAAAGAATAGCAAGTACTATCGTCAGTGCTAACATTTGAGACATATTAAATAATTCTCCTTACCTATTAATTTTTTAATGTCCTCTATAATAATACTTATTATTCTAAAAATTCTATTTTTACAGAAAAGAAGCAAATCAGTACTTTTTCGAGCATATTCATGACATTAAATTTGTAGTTTACTAAATATTCGGTTTTTTTAAGTATTGATAAAAAGTAGGACCATACTTAATAGGCTCTACTTCATTTCATAAATTCTATGCTATTAATATATATAAAATAGTCATACAACATGCATAAATTATTGTCATTAGCACCAATCACAGCATAAACCCTCCTCTAAAACAAGCCACAGAGGAGGGTTTATGTTTATGCTAAAACAAGTTCAGGTTATGTTGGTCACTGTTTCTTCTCTAATAAAACGTTGACAATTTTCTCTAGTTGAAGATCTAAAGAATATGGATCCTCCATGACGAATTCATCATCGAATTCACCATACATATAGACATTGCCATTTTTCACAGCAGGGGCTCCTTGCCAAATAGGGCTATTTAATATCTCCTCCGCATCTTCTTGCGAATTCACATAGACAAATACATGATCGCCTAAATACTCGGGCAGCACCTCTAACGAAATATTTTCAAAGCCTTCTTTCATATTTAATGCTTGTTCTGTAGGAGGTAATTTCAACATCTGATAAATGGTATTACTACCATAATTCCCACCCTCAGCAGCTAACACAAACAAACCTGTAGGGCTTAATTGCACAATTGACACCGTTTCGCCTTCCTTAATGATACCTTCTATTTGTTTTCGAGCATCTTCTACCTTGCGTTCATATCCTTTTATCCATTCCTCCGCTTCTTGCTCTTTACCAAATACTTCAGCAATTCTTCTGAATTTTTCCAAAGGCCCTGCCGTTGAAAGTTCTTCCCAATACGGGATAAAAACTGTCGTTCCTATTTTTTCGTATTGTTCAATATTTTTTTCAATTGATCCAATAATTAAATCTGGCTCTAACATAATGAGTTTTTCCGGGTTCATTGGAAAATTACCTAAATTCTCAATTTTATCGAGTGTTTCTTGCGGAATACCAGATTTTTCTATCCACCCTTCCGTTAACATTCCTTCACGAACCCCGATTGGAATAATGCCTAGCTTTAATAGTTGTCCCATATATTGATCAGCCGCTACACGCTGTGGCTGTGCTGGAATTTCAACATCACCTCTTGGTGTAGAAACAATTCTTGTTTTCCCTTCCTGCATCACTTCTTGTCCACTATTCGCCTTTGTTTCTTGATTGGCAGCTGGTGTGGCTCCATTTGTAGTTGTTGCATTTGAGCATGCAGCTAATAATAATGATAGACACATAAACAACGTCATGGCCGTTACCTTCATGTTTTTAAACTTCGACATTTCGCTTGCTCCCTTTCGTTGATAATGATTTTCAATTTCATCATCAATATACCATTCGATATGATTTGGGAGAATAGCATATCTTCTTCTCCAAAGTGGCAATTCTTCATCTTGGCTTTTTTGTTTCCACGCTCTTTTAAATTGAGCTGGAGAAATGCCCTTATGTCGTTTAAAGCTTCGACTTAATGAATAGCCATCTGGATAGCCAACGTGATCAGCAATGTCCTGCAATGTCGCATCTGTTTGTACTAGCAATTTTGCTGCTTTATTTATACGCACGACACTCAAATAATGAATCGGGCTTGTATGCATTTTTTCTTTAAATAACTTAGATAAATAACCTACACTACAAGATAATTCCTGAGCCAGCTTTTCAAGCGTCAATGGCCTCTGATAATGTTCCTCTATATAACGAACTGCTTCTGTAACTATATCTGGCTTTATAGGGTGAATTCCCTGGGCATGCATTTGTCGTAGTAATTCATAAATATATTGATAAAACAATGCTTTTATATGTAAACGTTTCAGCTCTTTTTCATTGGGTTGTAGCCAAACCGTACTCATTTGCTCCACTTTATCAAGCAGAGTAAGTGGATTAGCTGGTGCGAAAGCATACTGGTATTGAAACGGATTGTCGTTTTCCAGCAAAGCTACAATTTCTTGTCGATTTGGTAACGGTAGAGTGGTTTTATAGAAAATCAGAAAATACTCAAATTCCTTCTCTGCTACAATCTGTATACAGACCCCTTTACCTGCATGAAAAGCATGAAAGGATTGTACCAAATGCCTATTTTTATCGACCCATATTTGAGCATCGCCTCTTTTTGTATACAGAAAGGCATTCGTAGGCAATGGATAAGGGCCGAATGCTTCTCCTTGTTCCATCATTGTAAAACGTATATCCATGATTTTAATGTACGCGTGATTCCACAAAAGTATATGGTCGCTTAATTTCATTTAGCTCAAGCACTCCTTCTAGTTTAACCATTGACATGGCTCTAGTTTAACAGAATTCTTGATAAATGATAATGATTCTCACACAAAAAGGACTTGTCATTGTTGCGATCAAGTCCTTCTTTGTATTGTTTATTTTTTGAATCGATTGCCTGTGTTCATATAGATCATTAAAAAAATCGTAAGCACTACAAAAAGAACAAGACCGACAATAAATAACCACTGTGTATGAAATAGTTCATTTAGCACCCATAAAAGTACACAAAAACAGTAGCCATACATCATCTTCCCCATAAATTTTGCAAGTGCTATTTCGTCATACGTATCTTTTTCGTCTTGTGACATTATGTTAAAGCCAGCAATTAAAAAAGTTCCTTTCCCCTGTGATAATACAAGGGCAAAGATGAGAAATGGAAGCATGATGATTAAATATACAAAAACACCCACAGTGTCTCAGCCTACTTTCCATTAATAAATTGTTGAATCGCTGGTAGTAAATCCTCATGTAGTGGAAGTGTTGGGTCTGCATACGTTGCTAAATTTGCGGCATAGTCTTCTGGTGCCTTTTTCAACACATGGTTCATCCCTTCCATATAAAGAAGCGTTGCATCAGGGTTACCTTTCTTCAATGCCTCTGCATCGACTTCCTTCACTTGTAAATCAGTCGTTCCTTGCACAAGTAGTACAGGACTCTTTACTTTTCCAAGCTCTGTGGCTGGATTATACTTTAACACGGAAATAAGGAAGGGCTGTACAGAAGGACGGAAGACTGCTTGTAATTCGGGCGAAATATTTTCCACTTGCGTTCCTTGCTTTAGAGCTGTCAAAATGTCCTTTGATTCTTTGAATAAATTTGGCGCTAGCTGACTTTTTAATTGCTCCACTAATACTTCATCCATTGGACGTCCAGCACCTGCAATCGAAACAAAGGATGCTACTCCTGTTTTTTGAGCCGCTAATAAACCAATTAATGAGCCTTCACTATGTCCAATGACATGAACACTTGTATAGGCTTTATTAGCCTGCAATGATTGGATGATTTGCACTGCATCTTCAACAAATTGGTCAAACGTCACATCTTCTTCTTTCGTCAAGAGTGCTTGATTATCCCCAATACCCCGTTTATCATAGCGTACAGTTGTGATTCCCTCCTGAGCCAAGCCTTCAGCCATCATTTTTAAACTATTATTTTTACCAGCTAAAACTGAATTACCATCCTTATCTGTCGGTCCAGAGCCAGCGATAATAACTGCGACGGGTGAAGGAGATGTCGCATTGGCTTTTTGAAGAGCCACTATGAGGTCACCTTGCTGAACGGGAATCTTTACTGTTTCATAAGTTACTGGTTCCTCTATATATGCTTGTAAGATAAGTGGGAAGGTCCCACCATTTTGTTGAAATGTAGCTTCTATTTGTTCATTTTTGAAAGTACCATTAATAGCAATTACTGAGCCGTTCAAATGAATGGAAATAGTTACCTGATCACCTGTATAGTTCACACTCTTCAACGGGAAATTAGATAGGCCCTGTGCTGGCACGGATAGAGTACCACTATTTTTCTGTAAATCAACAATGATGGGTAGCTGTCCATTCGGTGTTTCAATATTGCCTTCCCATTTTCCAATAAACTGTTCGCTCATGGCACTTTCCCCTTTGGTCTCTTTATTTTCTACAATCTCTTCCTTTTGCCCACAGCCAGCTAAAAGTAAAAGCGTACAGCATAACACTAACAATTTTTTCAATTTACTCTCCCTTTCTATGTGAATCTTACTAATAAGATTGGCCCTACTGCCCTACTGATTGTCATGTAACACCCTTTGTTTGCAAAACTGACTATCCCAGCAATGCCTTATTTTTCTTAGCTTACAAGGATGAATCGTATGTATTGGAATAAAAAATGCCCTTATCCAAAGGTGAAATGGTGGTGCCAAAAATGCCTACTATTTATAAGCATAATACCCCTACTTCCAATGTTTTAAAATTCACTGGAACAATTTCTCCCTTTTCGAGCAATTACACAGCTATTCCATTAATGGATAGGCTAATGGACATCAACCAGAATCTGTTCTATATAGAGTAGTACAGATTATTTTCATTGTCAAATGTAGGGATTATTGTAGTTTCTCCACCTCCCCCATTAAAAAGCAGCATAAAAAAGGATCCAGAAAAATTCTGGATCCATGGACACTTATTGCTTCTATTTGATTTTTTACTGGAATGGTTTACGCTTCACCTTAATCTACAGTGAAACAGAACTCTGCTTCACCTTTAGGCTTAAGTTTTAAGAAGCTTCAACCATCCACAGCTGTGGCGGACTTTCCTGAGATTCTTGGTCTTTGGGTGTTTGACTATTACTCATTCTGCATCCTCCCCATCAGGTTAGATTAATAAGTGTTTCCGCTCTTATTATGAACCATTCTCCATTTGTTTATGCATGATTATTTTCTTTACCGTTTACAACAAAAAATAATATACAACTCATGATTCTAATTTCTTCTCAACTTTTACGTCATTGTTCCATGGTTTATTTGTTGTAGCTGTTCTTCTCCCCATTCACAAAGTGCATCTAAAATAGGGATTATGGATTTCCCTTTTGAAGACAAACTATACTCTACCTTAGATCATTCTCTTAGTGAACGTACTAGGAAATCGGTTTTTTCTTTTTAATAATTTGTTTAGCAGAAATACAAAAACCCCAATTCCGCGTCTCCAGAATTGGGGATTGTCCTTCACGTATGTAAGGTACTCTTTTTCACGTCACCCTCTGGCTTTGTTGAAAAAGGATAAGGTTTTCATAGCGCCTCACAGGACGGCTTTAATGAATATCTATGCAAAAGTCACGAGGACATGCACGCAAAATTAATGTTGGACAACTAGACAAGCTTGGGCTTTTTCAATTTGAAATTTGACTTGGTCAAAACCAGTTCCCCCAAGGGAGTGACGGCGTCGGACAGCCGCTTCTGGCGCTAACACATCATAAATATCCGAATCAATTAGCTCACTTTCACGCTTCATCTCATCCAATGGTAAATCTAATAAGTAAATGCCTTTTTGAATACATGTGAACACAAGCTTACCTGTCACCTCATGTGCCTCACGGAATGGCATACCTTTTGTGGCAAGGTAATCAGCTAGCTCTGTTGCGTTCGAGAAGTCAGCATGAACAGCCTGCTGTAAGCGTTCCGTATTGACTGTCATCGTACGAACCATACCTTCAAAGATTTTCAGAGAACCAAGAATTGTATGCACTGTATCAAACATGCCTTCTTTATCTTCTTGCATATCTTTGTTGTACGTTAAGGGAGTCCCCTTTAAAACCGTTAATAAGCCCATGAGATTTCCATAAACACGCCCTGTTTTTCCTCGAATGAGCTCAGCCATATCAGGATTTTTCTTTTGTGGCATAATGGAAGAACCTGTTGAAAAGGCATCATCCAATTCGATAAATTTAAACTCATCTGTAGACCATAAAATGATCTCCTCAGCAAAGCGCGATAAATGAGCCATTAACAAGGATGCATTGCTTAAAAATTCTACAATAAAGTCACGGTCACTTACAGCATCCATTGAGTTGGCATAAACATCATTAAATCCTAGCAATTCTGCTGATTTTAAACGGTCTATTGGGAATGTTGTCCCTGCCATCGCTCCTGCCCCTAATGGCAAAATATCAATGCGTTTCATGGATTCTGTGAAGCGTTGCTTATCACGCTCTAGCATCCAAAAATAGGCCATTAAATGATGGGCAAAAGAAATTGGCTGAGCTCGTTGTAAATGTGTATAGCCCGGTGCAATCGTTTCAATATGCTCCTCGGCTTGGACTAATAAAGTTTGTTGGAATATAGCAATTAAATCAATCGTTTCCTGGACACGCTTTTTCAAAAAGAGATGCATATCCGTCGCAACTTGGTCATTACGGCTACGTCCTGTATGTAGTTTGCCACCAACAGGACCAATTAAATCAATGAGCATCTTTTCTAAATTTAAGTGTATATCTTCATTAGCAATGCTAAATTCAAGCTCACCTGCTATTGCTTTTTCTTTCAGTTGGGCAAGACCACTCAGTATGGCCTCTACATCAGCTGTTGGTAAAATCCCTGTTGCGCCAAGCATTGTGACATGTGCAACACTACCTTCAAGGTCCTCTAGCACAAGTTGTTGATCAAAGCCAATGGATGCACCGAATTCATCTACCCATGCTTCTGCTGATTTTTGGAAACGTCCACCCCAAAGTTTTGTCATGTCAGCTCACCTTTTCCTTTATTACTTTTCAAAAGGTGGAGGTTAAGCACAAATGCCTCACCCCACCCTGCTTATTACGATTACTTTTTATTAACAGCTGAGTTCACTACAGTTGGTAGACCCCATAGTTCGATAAAGCCTACAGCGGAAGCGTGGTTGAATTGATCTTCCTTCGAATATGTGGCTAATTTTTCATTGTATAGTGAATTTGGTGATTTACGTCCTTCTACAATGGCATGCCCTTTGTATAATTTCACACGCACTGTACCATTCACATATTGCTGTGATTGGGCAAGGAATGCCTCCAATGCATCACGTAATGGAGAGAACCATAAACCATCATAAATTAATTCAGATAATTTTTTCTCAATAACTGGCTTAAAGTGGGCTAATTCTTTAACAAGTGTTAAATCTTCAAGCTCCTTATGAGCCGTTAACAGCACCTTAGCACCAGGAATTTCATAAACCTCACGAGATTTAATACCAACTAAACGATTTTCAACGTGATCGATACGTCCAATGCCATGAGCACCTGCTACTGCGTTTAATTCCTGAATTAAATCAGCAAGCTTCATTTCTTTGCCGTTTAAAGCAACTGGTTTACCAGCCACGAATTCGATTTCCACATACTCTGCTTCATTTGGTGCGTTTTCTACTGAAACCGTTAAGCCATAAGCTTCTTCTGGTGGAGATACCCATGGATCTTCCATAATGCCCGCTTCATTTGCACGACCCCATAAGTTTTGGTCAATTGAAAATGGAGAATCTAATGTTGCAGGAATAGGTACATTATGTTTCATCGCATATTCAATTTCCTCATCACGGCTCCAGCCCCACTCACGTACTGGTGCTAATACCTCTAAATCAGGATTTAATGCTTTAATAGAAACTTCAAAACGAACTTGGTCATTTCCTTTTCCTGTGCAGCCATGAGCGACAGCATCCGCACCTACTTGGTTCGCAATCTCCACTAATTTTTTCGAGATTAATGGACGAGAAAGAGCTGACACTAATGGATACTTTTGTTCATACCATGTGTGTGCTTGTAATGAAATTAATGCATAGTTTTCAGCAAATTCATCCTTTGCATCCACCATATAAGATTCAACCGCTCCTACTTGTAGAGCTTTGTTTTTTACAAACTCCAAATCTTTCCCTTCACCAACGTCAAGACATACTGCGATAACGTCCCAACCTTGTTCTTTTAACCATGGAATGGCTACCGAAGTATCAAGTCCACCTGAATATGCTAGTACAACCTTTTTATTTGCCATAAAAAATGCGCCTCCATTGCTCTATAGATATGTATGTTTATACATTCAATTAAAAGTTTATACACGAATAGTATCATGTTATAAAAATAAAAACAAGTGTATTTTTATAAATTAATAGACTTTTATTTTTCTTATAAAAAGTCCGTTTACTCACATATTACTCTTAAGGAAATCAATGATATATACTCAAAAAAACGCTTTTTTACTATAGACATAAATGTATACTGTATAAATTACAACAAAAAAGAATCCAATGTATAAACTGGATTCTTTTGTCGCTAAATGGATAAATAAACTAAACGAACTCCTATACTGCCTCTAGTTCTCGTATTAATTGTTTTTTGGGAACCAATTGATTACAAGCGAAGGACAGCTCAACCACACATTAGTGTGGAAAACTTTATGATGTCATTGGCTAGGTTTATTCGACCAAACCTTCTTTGGATTCATCAGTATAAGTAGAAAGGCTGCTATTGAATACAGGATAGCATTATACATCATTAAAATAATTAAATTCTCGTTTATAATGCCTATAAAAAAATTGAAGAATTGATGGATCATTATAGGAATGATTAAATTTTGATTAATTGTATAGAAGGCTGTCATAATAATGGTCGTAGAAATGATCGAAAGCATAAAGAATATGATGTATTTTAGTAGCTCCAGCCCTGTAAACCCTGTTGTGAACCAAATAGGCAAATGCCAAATTCCCCACCAAAATCCTATGATGATTGCAGATTGTAATGACCCATATTTCTTTTGGAGCTCAAGCAATGCAAAGCCTCTCCACCCTAATTCTTCTCCTATAGGTCCTGATAATAAATTTTTAATGAAATAATAACTAAGCATTCCCCAGGAGGAAATAGTCAAAATAGCATCAGCTTTAGTATTATTCATAACAACAAATAAGATGATCATAAAGATAGTGGCTTGAATAAGCAGAGCAGAAAGAATGACAGAAAATCGAAGTTGATTTTTAAATTTTTGTTTCACATAATGAAAAAAATGCTGCCCTGGATAAATTTTAGGAAATAGTATGGCAAAGGCAAAAGTCGATGACCATGCAGATAGACAGCGTACTAGATCGAATACCCATGTAGGAAAGCCTAACATTTTGACGGCTCCTACAAGGCAAAAAAGTGGCAAAAAGATGATATTAGTCAAGATAATAAAACTCGCTACAGGTCTTTTTAGCTTCTTTTTTTTGTTCATATCATAAATCCCCCGTTTCGTTCTGAATACTTTCAGCTTAAACCTGGGGGTTGCTCACAGGTCAATACATATTTCCATCTATCACTCTATTTTATGGGAACATACATTTCTAAAAAAATTCGTTCTAGTCCTTCCTCGTAAGTAGCTAGTAATAAGTTAATATAAACGAGGCCTAAAAGTTCATAGCCATTTTCTTTGGCTACCCTTCTAATTGTCGCTTCCACTTGGTCGTCTGTATTTTTGCCACCCGTTGACCATCTTCCATCTTCAATGACCGTATATAAACAGGTAGGATGATATAAAACCTGCTCTTCTAGTGCTTTCTCGTTTTCTTCTAGCTTTCGCACAATCATAAATTTATCTTCCTGCATGCCTTGTTCATTAAACTGTATTACTCTTCTTAATGAAGTCAGGATAACCGCTTTTTTTAAACTGTCTGTGTTTTCTTTAAGTGCATCATATTCTTCATAAGCTGTGTAATGGTCTATTACGCCTAACATGGCTAGAGGCTTCATTTCTTTTATCGTAAAGGTACCTAAATATTGTTGAATTTTTTGGCAATCCTCTTGTGCATTTTGGAGTTTTTTTAACAGTAGGTTTTTATAGGCTATCTCCTCTAACACCTGTTGTTCTTTCTCCTCTAATAAGAGTTGGATTCCCTCAATGCTCATGCCATTTCTTACTTCTTGTATTCGTTTAATTTCTAAATCCAATTCTCGATAAAAATTGACGGTTGTTAAATTATATATATCCAATGGATTGTATGTTCTATAGCCATTCTCACTATTTTGTTGAGGCTTAACCAATTCCTTTTCCTCATAATATTTAATCGTATCTCTAGAAATGCCTAAAAATTTTGCCACTTGTCCAATTGTATACATAATACCCCCCTTTCTTAGCCAGTATGAAAAAACTGTAGACATGAAAAGTACATGCTTACAGTTAGATGTTCATTATTTTTTATGGAAAAATGATTTCCCTAACAACTCAATGGTTGCAGGTGCCAGTGCATACAACTTACTTGATAGCCCCATGATTTTGGGGAGATTGACCTCTCGAACTGGGCGCTCAATTGTTTTAATTGTCGCCTGTGCCACTTCATCAGCTGATAATAAAAATCTACCTAAAGATTCGCGATAGCCACTTTGATCATTGGCCTTGTCTAAAAATGGTGTATCAATCGGACCCGGGTGAATAGCTGTTACTTTTACATGATATGGCGCAAGCTCCATCCGTAGTCCATTTGTAAATCCTACAATTGCATGCTTGGTAGCTGCATAAACACTTGCTTTCGGAGTGGCGACCTTGCCAGCCTGAGACCCAATAAAAATCAAATGCCCTTGATTGCGCTCCATCATCGTAGAAGCTAACCGTTTAGCAAGGTAAATAGGCACACTAATATTCAATTCAATCATTTGTGCAATATCCGCATCCATTAACTTAGGAGCCTCAGCAAACTTTCCAACACCAGCTGAAAGGATGGCGACATCAATCGGTGGAAGCTGGGCACAAACAGCGTCGAGTGTATGTAAATGAGTTAAATCAGCTTGAATGGCTTTGGCTCCCAAACGTTCTAAAACTTTTAAAGCTACCGCATTGCGGCCTGTGGCATAAACGGTATGACCTTGCGCTACTAGTAACTCTGTTATTTTTAAGCCTACACCACTTGTTGCCCCTGTCACGAAGATCGTCTTACTATTCATATATAGTCCTACTTTCTTTTAAATAAATAGATGCCTTCTTCTGTTTTCGTTGACGTAATATAATTATTTGCCTCTAAATAATCTAGATGCCCCAACGTTTTGGACAGTGTTAAACCAAGCATATGCTGGAAGATAGCTGGATACAATCGTTTCGTCACTTGCACAACCGTTAATTGATCATCCCCTAGTAATTCACAAACTTTCATAGATTGCTGATGCTGTCTTTCTAGTCGTTTATCAATTAAGACCGGAATGTCTTGTAGTTCAGCCCCATGTCCTGTATACATCATTTTGACAGGTAATTGGCGTAAAATTTCTAGCGATTCATTATATTGTAATAATGATTTTGTGCGTCCCAATGAATGATCTAATGGTGGCTCAATTAAAGGGTTCGGCGTTATTTTTTCAAGTAATAAATCTCCGCCAATCACATGATGTGTTTGTTCATCCCAAAAAATAAAATGGCTTTGTGCATGCCCTAATGTTTCAATTGCCTTTAATCCTGGATGCCCAGGTACTTCATCTCCATCCGCCAAAATTTGTGTCAATGGACGTTCACCTACAAGCTCTAATTCGCGACGAACATGCACGCTTTTTGCAATATACTCTTGTGGCACCCCATGTTCAAATAAACGTTCACTGTAAAATTGCTCGTGATAACGTAAAAACTCCTCGTCATGACGAAGCCACTTATCATTATAGGCATGGCCTAAAATTTCAGCATGTGGAAATGCATCGACCCATCCTGCATGATCAGGGTGATGATGGGTGAGTACAACTTGTTCAATATCTCGCATATCGTAGCCTGCGGCGCGAATCCCCCATTTCAGAGCATCATAGGCTTCTACCGTTTTTGGTCCAACATCAAAAATGCTAAGTGCATCACCTTTCACAATAAATGCATTGACATCTCCTACTTCATAGGGTGTTGGTATTTCTATTTTGTATATAGACAAAGTTGTCTCCCCCTTTTTACTCGCTAGTGAATACTGATTCATTCTATTTTACAAGTTTTTTCTGTTTTCGTCATCTTCCTGTTGACAGGTTGCTTATCCATCACTATAATTTTGAATAATCTAATTATTAATGTGCGTTGAAGAAGCCGAGTACGTAATTGGTGAAGGTGTTAGAGAGTGTTACATTTGCTGAGAGTAACATCACCCACTCCCATTACCGAACCTATTTCTGAGCAGTTATGTAAACATAACCGTCTCCCTTGCGATAAAAGGGCTAAGAGTTGTGCCAACATTGGCAAACAAAGGTGGTACCGCGGAAACAAAAGCGTTTTCGTCCTTCTAAATAAGGACGAGAGCGCTTTTTTATTTTGAACTGGAGGTTTTATTCATGAAAAAAATTTTATTTATTGGTGCGGGCTCAATGGCAGAGGCATTGATTCAAGGGTGGATAAAGCAAAAGGTATTTTCACCACAGGAAATTTACGTCACCAATCGCTCTGACAAAGAACGTCTACATTTTTTACAAGAAACATATGGCATTCACTGCCTGTTTGATCAGGCCATTTTTCGTCAGGCAGATCTAATCATTTTGGCAATGAAGCCAAAAGACGCAATTGCAGCAATGCGTGAGTTAAAACCAAAAATCACAGCACAGTCTGCGATTCTGTCCATTCTAGCAGGTATTGGGATAGGGACGATTACTGAACTTTTAGGAAGCCGTCCAGTCGCACGAGTGATGCCTAACACGTCTGCCACTATCGGTATGTCCGCAAGCGGCATTGCCTTTAATAACGAAGTATCTACTGCACAGCGTATTCTTTTTCTCCAGTTATTAGAGGCTGTTGGCTCCGTTATTGAAGTCGATGAGGACCAATTACATGCAGTCACAGCCCTTTCAGGTAGTGGTCCTGCTTATATTTATTATTTAATGGAAGCGTTCGAGCGTGTAGGAACAGAGGTAGGTCTATCCAAAGATACAGTTCGATTATTGATGACGCAAACACTTGCAGGTACTGCTGAAATGCTCAAACAATCCGTAGATGAGCCAGATGTACTCCGCAAAAAAGTAACAAGCCCAGGTGGGACAACAGAAGCGGGGATTCAAGCGCTAGAGCAATATCAATTTAATGAGGCAATTGAAGCTTGTATTAAAGAAGCAGAAGCACGATCTCGTTCACTTGCAAATGGATAACATTAGGTGCAAAATAAAGTTTATCACTAGGAATTAGGGGGCTTTATTTTGAGTAAATTATTCGAACCTTATCAATTACAATCCATTTCCTTAAAAAACCGTGTTGTCATGGCACCGATGTGTATGTACTCAGCCGAGGATGATGGTATGGTCACACCGTTCCATCAAGTCCATTATGCGACACGAGCAGCTGGGCAAGTAGGATTAATCATTTTAGAAGCTACGGGTGTTGTACCAGAAGGTCGTATCTCCAACAAGGATTTAGGCATTTGGGATGACGCGCATATTGAAGGCTTACGTCAATTAGTAGAGGGCATGAAAGCATATGGGGCTAAAACAGGCATCCAGCTTGGTCATGCTGGACGTAAAGCGGCAATAGATGGCGACATTTTTGCCCCATCAGCAATTGCTTTTAGTTCAGACTATCAAACACCAACAGCCATGTCTGAAGAGGACATTCATCATGTGATTGAAGGGTTTAAACAAGCGGCTATTCGTGCTGCAAAGGCGGGCTTTGATGTACTAGAAATTCATGGGGCCCATGGCTATTTAATCAGTGAATTTTTATCGCCTGCTACGAACAAACGAGAAGATCAATATGGTGGCTCACAGGAAAATCGCTATCGTCTATTGCGCCAAATCATCGATGCTATTCGCAGTGTTTGGGATGGGCCATTATTGGTACGTGTTTCTGCAGAAGATTACGCAGAGGATGGCACTACAATCGAAGATTTCATCGTCTTTAGCCGCTGGATGAAGTCACAAGGAGTAGATTTAGTAGATGTATCAACAGGTGGTGTTGTCCCTGCTGCTATCAATGTTTTTCCAGGTTACCAGGTTTCTCATGCTGAAGCTATCAAACATGGGGCTGATATCCCTACTGGTGCAGTGGGCCTTATTACAACAGCCATTCAAGCCGAAGAAATTTTGCAAAATAATCGTGCAGATTTAATTTTATTAGCTCGTGTTTTACTCCGTGAGCCGTACTGGGCCCTCCATGCAGCTAAAGAATTAAGCGAAGAACTGCAACCACCCGTACAATATGTTCGTGGTTGGTAATCCTCGTTCCATAACAAAACAGCTTGTGCGTTCACAAGCTGTTTTTTAATTAGAACAGTGGATTTTGTTTGATTTCTTCATCAATAGCCTGTACTAATGCCTCCGCATCATCCGCAGTGACGATTTCTCCGTTCACAATAGCAAAAATACCTTGCTCACAGATTTCACAATGCGATGTACAACCCGATTCCTCCATCTCAATATCTTCACGTTCTAGTAAGACATCATATGCATCTGCCGCACCTAACGATAAATTCGTGATGCAAAACTCAACTCTATTTTTTAATGGCTGTGAATCTTTCTTCTTTTTAAAAAGAGAAAATACCATGTTTATTCCCCCTTACAAAACTATCATCTATCATACCATAATGGGACATATCTATGAAAACCCTTACAAACAATTCACGCACATTCCCCTCATTTTTGAACATCATGTGAATTATAAATAATTTCTAGTTAGTAATAGCTCTAGTAAATCATTTGGAACATTTGTCGATTCTTTATAGAACAAGTATACGGGTACATTTGGCAATGAAAAGCCTTCAAACGGTACACTATTAAAACGTCCCTCCATACGTTCCTTTCTTACAATCATACGAGGTAGAAAAGACATCCCTAACCCGTCTTTGATTAGTCTTTTGACGACATAGGATTGGGAAATTGATACTTGCCTCGTCAATATATAGTTTTCTCTTAAATTATGTAAAAGCTCATCCCAAATAGTTGGATGATGATGCGTAAATAATGTATATCTTTGAAATAGCTCTTCATAATCGATGTAAGCCCCTGTTTCATCATCATAAGCATCTAATGGAATTACTAATTCTAACGGGCTTTCAATAAGCAGCTCTTGATGCCAATGTCGATAGCGAGTTGGTAATAAAGAGATACCTATATGCGCTTGATGCTGTTGAACTAAATTTTCAATTTTAGCTGAATCCTCCACTAAAATCGAAATTTCCAATGCAGGGTGATCATTGATAAATTGATACAAAACATGCGGTAAAATGGTTTCCACCATTAAAGGGGTCATAGCGATAATAATCTTTTCCTGAATGCCTTTACTCACTAAACGAATGCGTTCAATACTTTGCTCCCACTGAAGGACGATTTGCTGTGCCTCGAGTTGAAAAAGCTTCCCGGCTTCAGTTAATTGGACACGGTTTCTTTCACGCTTAAACAATGGAACATGCAAAAATTCTTCTAACTGTTGAATGTGAACGGTGATACTTGGTTGTGAAAGATGAAGTTGTTGTGCCGCTGTTCGAAAATTACAAGTTTGAGCAGCTACAATAAAGGACTGTAACCATTTATACTCCATGTTTTCTCCTCCTTGATTACTATTTTTGATTAAGTTCATTACATATATTTAATTTACTAAATTATACAATAATAATAGACTGACTATTAAATAGATGATGCAAAAGGAGAGATATACATGTCTTATGCTACATTAAGTCGTCAATTTCGAATATTTGCCGAACAGGAATGTGTAAACTCTAGCCCCCTGTATGAACATTTAGCTAATAATATTGCTGTGGATGAGGAGCTATTAGAGATTGCCTCCATGATTCCACCCAATCAACCAGCACCCAATTTATTGTTGGCGGCTGTGCAATATTTATTGGGTTCCTTGAAAGATCCTTTAGCTAAGTATTACACGTCTTTTACAGCAACTCCACTTCCCATTCAAGAGGTTTACCCTGTCTTTAAGGCATTTGTAATGGCCCATACAGCACAATTAAAGTCATTGTTTCAAAAAAAACTTGTCCAAACCAATGAAATTCGACGTTGTGCCTATCTCTATCCGATGATGACTGACATTTATCACAAGCATCAACGACCATTAGCCTTCATAGAAATAGGAGCAAGTGCTGGACTCCAGCTTGGTATGGATCACTACAATTATTGCTACAATCATCAATTATCCATCATCAATACAGACAATGGATGTATCATACCTTCAGAAAACTGTGGGGAAACACTCCCTGCGACTGTGTCTAAGCCACCTGTTGTTTGTCAAAGGATTGGCATTGATTTAAATCCTATTAATCTCCGACAAAAGGAAGACAGTCAATGGCTGCAAGCTTTAATCTGGCCTGAACACCATGAACGTCGATTGTTGTTAAATGAAGCTCTCCCTATCTTCGGTCAATTAGATATTCAGTTAATAAAGGGTGATGCAATCCAACTAATAAAAGAGCTTAGTCAAACAATTCAGCAAGAGGCAATGTTAGTCGTTTATCATACACATGTCGCCAACCAACTGCCATTACCATTACGGCATGAATTAATGGAGCAATTAAAGGAAATAAGCATGGAACGACCTCTTTATCATTGCTATAATAATTTATTTGACTTACAGCTACATCAAGATTTTATGCATCTGGGCACCATCGAGTCGATTCGTACAATGGAACGACCAGATGGGCATGCACGCTGGTTTAAATGGTCCAACTGCTAGGATATACAATAAAAAGAAACGCTGTGTCCTATTGCTACACAGCGTTTCTTTTTATCTTTAAAAATCGTATTCAGCATCTTTTTTCGCACGAATTTCTGCAAATGCGTCTGTTACCATTACAGTATCCTCTGCTAACCGTTCAAGACGGAAAAGAACATCATCATTGACAATTTCTTTGCGTAAAAAGTCTTTTTCTTCTATAAATACGTAGGTTGGCACAATATGGGCCTTCATGTAAGCAAGAATCGGCTTTAATTGCTGCTCCACCATTAAGTAGTGCTTGGACGTACCTGCTGTGACAACAACACTGACCACTTTATCGCGAAAGGCATTGACTGGTAATAAGTCAAAGATATTTTTCAATGTTGCTGGGATGGATGCCTGGAATGTGGGCGTACCAATAACAATAGCATCCGCAGCCATGATGGTTTCTGTCACATATTTTGTATCGCCCTCATAGTCAAAATAATTACGTCCATCACTAAATACTAGTTGATAGTCAGCGAGATCCAGAAGTGTCACTTCATGCTCTGGGTATTTTTTTTGGACCATTTCGACAAATTTATGCATCGCTGTTCTTGTTTTTGAGCCGATAATAGAACCGGCAAGTGCGACCATTTTCATGACTGTTCGCTCCTTATTTTGCTGTATATTTTTTTATTGCAGGAATAATATCATTACCGATTATTTCAATATTTTTCATAATTTTATCGAAGGGCACGCCTCCAAAATCAATTTGAGCCATAAATCGTTGCATGCCATAAAGCTCATATTGATAAAGTAATTTCTCAATAATTTGCTCCTTGCTTCCGACCATTAACGCATCCCGTGTATCTGTTGCTTGTGCAAATTGTTGCTTTGGATAGCCTCCCCCACGAATCGCTTGGAAACCACCATTTAAATGTGGATACATCCCTTGCAATGCCTCTTTTGTGGTATCGGCTACATAAAACAGGCTTGTTGTGGCAACCGGCAATTCATTTGGATCAAAGCCTTGTCGCTCTGCCGCTTCTCGATATGCATCCACTGATGGCTTAAAGTTTGCAGCCGGCCCACCTAGAGTCGTTAGCATCATGGGAATTCCCATATATCCTGCCTTGATGGCACTTGCAGGTGGACCTCCGACAGCACGCCAAATCGGTAAGGAGCCACTTTTTGGCTGTGGTAAAATTTGAGCGTGATGAAGTGGAGCACGGAACTGTCCTTCCCATGTTACAAGCTCCTCTGCATTGATTTTCATGAGTAGCTCTAATTTCTCTTCAAACAGTTCTTCATAGTCATGTAAATCTACACCGAGTAAATGGTAGGCACCTACTCGGGAACCGCGACCTGCCACAATTTCTGCGCGACCATCGGATAATAAATCAATAGTTGCAAAATCCTCATATACACGTACAGGATCGGAGACACTCAGCACAGTAGCAGAGCTTGACAGCTTAACTTTTGATGTCGCTTGTGCTATGGCGCCCAACACAACTGTATGTGCTTGCGTTGTAAAATACGATTGATGACTTTCGCCTACTCCAAATACATCAATACCCGCTTGCTCCGCTAATTGGCTAGCTTCAACTAGTTCTTGTAGTCGTTGCTGGGCAGAAATTCGTTCTCCTGTTAGTGGGTTGGGAATATGGTCTCCTAAAGAATACAGTCCAAATTCAAGTCCTTGTGATTGATCAATACGATATTTTTCCATTATGCTTATCTCTCCTTATTCAAGCGGCTCTAAAATCGCTTCAATTTCTGCTCGTTTTTCCTCTAAAAATGGCGGAAGATCTAGCTCTTTTCCTAGTTCATCTACTGTGGAATCCACCGTAAACCCTGGGCCATCTGTCGCCATTTCAAATAGAATTCCGTTACGATCTCTAAAATAAAGACTTTGGAAATAATAACGATCGACGACACCTGTACTAGTCAAACCTAGTTCTTTAATTTTTGTATCCCATTCTTGAAGCTCCTCCACCGTTGCTACACGTATAGCAAGATGGTGAATACTCCCTTTACCTGGCTTTTCGCTTGGTCCTTCTAATTCTTTAACAAGAATCTCTCCAAGCACTTCTCCCTCTATCGATTGCAGGACTGTCCCTTGGTCATTTTCTGCAACAACGGTATAGTGAAATAAATCTTGGAGTAAATTCACAGTCCGTTGTAAATAACGCACCGTCATTTCAACTGTACCCATTCCTAAAATGCGGTGCTCTTCAGGAATTTCATTGCCATCCCATGGTTGCCATTGAGTTGGTGTTTCCTGACCATGATGATTTAATAACACCATTCTCAACCCTTCATGATCTTCAAAAAATAAGGCATCTTTCCCTGCATATGTGGTGATGTCACTATGTTCAACCTCAAGCTCTTGAAAGCGACCTTTCCAATATAGTAAACTCTCATAGCTTGGTACAAGTAGACCAATACGTGTTATCGCATTAGTTCCTCGCACTGTGCGGCCCGCAACAGGCATCTCAAAAAATGTTAATTCTGTTCCCGCTGAACCTGTTAAGTCCCCATAAAATAAATGATACATAGATGGGGAGTCTTGATTCACAGTTTTCTTCACACGTCGTAACCCTAAAATTTTTGTGTAAAAATGATTATTTTGTTTTCCATTTTTCGTTAGCATGGAAACATGATGGTGTCCACTTAATTTGTTCATTTGGCTGCTCCTCCTCAAAATCACTTGACTAAGCAAGTGATAGCGTAAAAAAAATTACACTTGTGGCAATTTTTTTTCCTGACTATGCTTTTCCAGCTTTGTCATGACTTTATATAAAGTTTTCATTTCTTCATCTGTTAATACGTCTTCAAAAAATGAGGATTGGAAGTGAAGCTGACTAGGTGTTGCTGCATCAATCATTTGCTCCCCTTTTGCCGTCAACGAAATCGCCTTCGTCTTCCAATTTTGCTTACGCTCAATCAGTCCCTCTTTTTCCAGTCTTGCTAGCATGCGAGACATTCCACCTTGTGTGACTGTTACTTTCTCTGCAAGTTGACATTGTGTAATAGGTGCATAGGTTTTTATTTGGATCAGCACATCAAATTGTGCAGTTGTTAAATCAAAACGTTTTAAAAATTCATTGGATAATTGATTACTCTGGGCTGTAAAGCGCATCATGCGAATCCAGGTTAAAGTACCTAATGTATGATTTTTCACGACTTTATCCTCCCTTCTGTTATCACTTTACCACGCAAGTGATAAAGTAGCAAGGAAAATATCTCGAATTTGAGATATTAAATAAATAGGGAATATCCCTATATAATGCCATGTGTGGTAATAGGATATAAATTGCCTTTAAAAGCAAATGATATTCTCCCTGTTTCTTCTGAGACGACCATAACGAGTGCATCGCTAACCTCACTTAATCCCAATGCTGCACGATGTCTTGTGCCTAATTTCCTTTCACCTGTATAACGCTCAGACAGTGGTAAGACATTGGCAGCCGATTCAATTTGATTATGATTGACTAATACAGCCCCATCGTGAAGAGGATTACCCGGGAAAAAAATAGATTCTACTAATGAATGAGTTAAGTCAGCACCTATATGAATACCAGGCTGGACTAGATTCTCCAAAGCGTCTTCCCGCTGGATCACAATTAAACCACCATGTCTTCTCAGCGACATATTTTGTACACTATGCGATAGTTCTGGATACTTTTCAGTAAACGGGGAAAGATAACAATTTAAATAAAACGTGGCTGCTTTCATTTCTATTGCCACAAACTTTTCTTTAATTTTTTCAAAATTGCCAAGGAGACAATTTGTATCTGTATCCATCTGTTGAACACTTTGCTGTAATGACATAATCACTTGGAGAAGCTCATCTTTTAATGTTTCTTTCATTGGTGAAAAATCACAATTTATTGAATTCACAAAAGGCACCTCTCTTTTTTATAAAAGCTTTTCTCTCTTAGTTTCTCAGGAAAAGCTATTTTTATGCGTCACAGAAAGTTAGAGCTAAGAAGTGGTCTTTTTCCCTACTAAGAAAGACAATAAAAGTCCGATCATAGTTAAAATAGTTGTCGCGAAAAAGGCTGCACGAATTCCACTTAGCATTGCATTTGTGGTACCCATCTGGAACTGAAGCGTAGTGACTGTGCTCATGATGGTAACTAATAACGCTGTGACTAACGCTCCTCCGACCATACGCAATGTGCTATTCATCGCTGTTCCATGAGCCATCAATGCTAGAGGTAATGCATTCATACCAGCCGTTGTCAAAGGCATCATTATCATGGAAATGCCCAATGAAATCGTAGTAAAAAGGAGTGCAAGTAACCAAAGACTTGTGTTCATTGATAGCCCTATTAACACACTTGATCCAAGCAACATACATGTAAATCCACCAAATGCTAAGCCTTTACCTCCAACCTTATCGAATATTTTACCTGTTATTGGCGACATAATGCCCATCACTAATGCGCCCATCAATAACACCAAACCTGTTTCAAGTGCGGTCAATTGACGGACATTTTGAATATAAAATGTTAACAGTATTTGCGTACCAATCATAAGTGCATAAACTAGGCTTGATAATATAGTTGTAATCGTGAAAATGGTCGATTGAAACACACGAAATTCTAGCATTGGCTGCGGTAAACGGAGCTGACGTCTAATAAATAAGACAAGCATAATGCTTCCCACTGCTAATGGTATCCATACCTGCATTGATAGAACCCCAACGGCTCCCGCTATACTGAAGCCATATAACAAACCTCCCCAACCAAAGGATGAAAACACGATAGAAAGACTATCTAGCTGCCCCTCTTTTTTCGTCGTTACATTTTTCATAAAAATAGTTGCTACCGTGAGGACAATAACGGAGACTGGCAGAACCGTAAAAAATAAATGCCTCCATGTAAGATGGTCTAAAATCCAACCTGCTAATGTTGGGCCAACTGCTGGGGCAAAACCAGTTACTAAACCAGCAAATCCCATAATGGAACCACGTTTTTCTTTTGGATACATCGTTAACAAAATGGTTTGCATTAAAGGCATAATGATTCCTGCACCGGATGCTTGAATGATTCTAGCAATCAATAAAACTGTAAAGGATGGCGCAAACGCTCCTAAAAATGTGCCTACACTAAATAAGGTTAATGCTACGATTAACAATAAACGGTTGGAGAAACGGCCGATTAAAAAAGCCGTTATTGGGATGAGAATCCCATTTGTTAATAAATATACGGTCGTAAGCCATTGAGCTAAATTGGCATCAATCTTGAAATCCTCCATGATTGGTGGCATGGCAATTAGCAATAATGTTTGATTGAGAATAGATACAAAGGCAGCGGATAATAAAATCGCTACAATTAAATTTCTTTTGTCGTTCATATTTCATTCCCCTTTTTGTTAGTTAGTAATCACTAACATTTTGGTTGAAAATAAATAGCCCTTAGTGAGGGAAAAGCTATACGCTTACTCCACTCACAAAAGTAGCTACTAATTGCTGAATAAAAGATTCTTTCTGATCCTTTAAAAAATGATTGTCCCATAATGCATTGGTTACAAAAAAACCAAAGAGGCTCGTTAAAAAAACAATCGCCTGCCCATAAGTATCGATTTCCTTTAACGTCCCTTGCGTAATTTTGGACTGGAAATAAGCAGCCAATAACTTTTGTAGCTGTTGGGTTTGGGTATTCGAAATAGACGCCATTAGTTCAGGTAGTCTATCACGATCTTGGGCTGCGATGAGAAAAATGGGTTTGTTTTTTTCCATATACGCTAAATACGTTTGACCAATTTGCTGGAGATCATTGACGAGATTACCTGATAACTCTTCGGCAAAAAAACGTTCAAAGTACGGAATATATGAATGGGTTTGAAGTACTGCCTGAAGAATGCCCATCTTAGTTTCAAAATGACGAAAAACAGTCATTTCACTAACACCAGCAGTAGTGGCAATATCTTTAACTGACACATTCGAATAGCCTTTTTCAGTCATTAAATCTGTAGCTGCCATAAGAATTTTTTCTTTTGTATCTTTTTTCATGCTCAGCCCCTCCAAAATGTTAGTCATGACTAACAAAAATATAAACAACTTTCCCCTCCTTGTCAAAAAAAACGTGTTACCTCTAGAACTAATTTTCTACAGGTAACACGTATACGGGGCTACATATGTCCAGCCCTAATCTTTCTCACAATACTAAAAGTCGTATATGTAGCAGCTGGTGCCAAGACGACAATAAAAATGATCCAGACAGTTAGATTATTTGTTGCTTTCAAAGTTTCATAATTTGTTATGACAAACATGATGAGACCGAATAGTAATAAATAGCTCAGCACATTTGGAAAAATAACGATTAGTCGTAATAGTGCTGGCGGCATCTTTTGCTGATTCATTTTAACCACACCCCTTTTTTCAAGTATACGGGAATTAAGTGATTGATCGTACTATATTTTTCCTTTTACTATAAATGTATAACATAAAAACATCTATTAGCTGGCATTCCAATTAATAGATGTTTTCCGATATTAAAGCAATGAATTGTTTTGCCAAGTATAAATCGCTTGATCGGAAGTTAGATACGTTTGCGGGAAAGTTTCCTGAGCCTCTGCCAAAAATGGCGGTAAATCTTGTGGAAGAAAGCGAGCACTTAAATGATTTAAAAGTAGATATTGTGCCCCTGCTTGCTGTGCCACCTTTGCTGCTTCCACATTGGTAGCATGACCATAATTGGCTGCTAAATCCGTAGTTGTGCCATCAAACGTAGCTTCATGGACAATGATGTCAGCACCCATTGATAGCTGTACAGCTTCTTCACAATATTTTGTGTCACCTAAAATGGTCAGTGTAAAGCCTTTTTTGGCTGGTGCAACAACATCTTTCGCTTGTATGACATCGCCGTTATCAAGCACGACATCATGCCCTCTTTTCAATTGTCCTAAAAGAGGTCCCTTTGGAACACCTAAATCCTTGGCTTTCTCGATTAATAATTCCCCAGGTAAATCCTTTTGTTCAATACGATATCCGTAGCATGGAACAACATGGCGCAATTCCTTCGCATAAGCCGTAAAACAATCATCCTCATATACAATCCCTTCTTGAACTTCTACAAAGTGCAAAGGATATGTTAAATGAGTCTTTGATAAGGAGAAAGTTTGTTCAATCCATTGCTGTAAGCCCGCTGGACCGAAGATCGTTAAAGGTTCATCTCCACCTTGAAACGAACGGGAGCTTAAAAAGCCAGGCAATCCGAAAATATGATCACCATGCAGATGCGTAATAAAAATTTTTGACACCTTCCGCGGCTTTAACGAGGTGTGTAAAATTTGATGTTGAGTCGCCTCTCCACAATCAAAAAGCCACATTTCACTTATTTCGTCTAATAGCTTTACCATCAGGGCACTCGTATTTCGTTCTTTGGAAGGCATGCCTGCGCCTGTTCCTAAAAAATGTAGCTGCACATATGCCACCTCACTTCATGTTTTATCGTTTTATTGTACCTTATTGGGCCCCATAAGAAAAACCTTTGGTAAAAGCTTTCTCCAAAGGTTTTGTCGTTTATTTTGGTTGCCAAGAAACAAGGGCTGCATGAAAATCATGACGATAATAATAGCGTCCATCTTTTTCTTCAATAAAAGGTTGCAGCGATTCCTCAACGTGTGCTTGTTGGATATCTGTATTTAATATTTTTTTACTTTGAGTCGTCACTAGTTGTTCATAGCTTTCATAAGCATAGACGCGTTCCAAAGGAATGATTTGACAATCAGCGTAAATATCCATTTCGTAGAGTAGATTTAAAAACTCTATATAATCTCTTCGGGGGAATTTGATCGTATAGCCATACTTTTCATATAATCGTTCATAGTGTGGCTGAATGGGCCCAGTCGTCATCCCTATAATGGCACGTTTCTTCGCGAGTCGATTCATATGCGCTAAAGCAGCTTTAATTTCATACATACGGTAAAAACAATTGACGCCTAAAACGATATCATGTGGCTCAATCTCCTCTTTTTCTAAACGCTCCCATTTTGCATGCACATAGGAAACGTGCTCCTGATGAGGCATACACTGCTGTAAGTACTGCAACATACTTTCGGAGCTATCTACACATGTGAGCTTGTTTACGCTATCTGCTAAAGGAAAGGTGTAATTTCCCCAGCCAGGTCCAATTTCTAATACAGAATGTTGGGGTTCAATACTTTTTTGCAGCTCCTGAAAAATACGTGCAGCATACGGATCCGTTTGCCCCATATTTTTTCGGGCAACAGATTGAGCCCAAAATTGCTCTTCTAGCTGATCATTCACCATACGCTCAGGCATATGCCCATGCCAGTCTTTCATACCTTCTTGCCATAATGCTTCGAAATTAATGGCTAATGGTCCTTTTCTTGTCATACAGATACCTCTATTGCTAATAATTCATATATTTTTTTCATATCAAGATTTGCTCGTACGTGACTAGCTAACATATTGTAGGCATCTTCTCTTCGTTCAGCATCACTTTTTACCTCACGAGGTAAGGCAGCTAATCCCTTTTTTACACGGATGTCA
The DNA here is from genome assembly GCF_059424475.1 of Lysinibacillus sp. GW247-5R2A. Taxonomy (NCBI): domain Bacteria; kingdom Bacillati; phylum Bacillota; class Bacilli; order Caryophanales; family Bacillaceae; genus Lysinibacillus; species Lysinibacillus sp. GW247-5R2A. The sequence goes on from NZ_JBWKZL010000005.1 coordinate 144,959, forward strand.
TTGACAAGCTGACGGGTATACGTCCGATTATGGAATAAACCATGGAAATACGTACCAATCACCTGTTCATCTTGACTAATAGCGCCATCCTCTCGACCATCCTCAAGCTGTAAAAATGGTGTCACCTCATCACGTAAAATTTTTGTTCGTCCTAGATGAATTTCATAGCCCGTCAATATTTCCTGTCCTCTTGTGCCCGTCATTTGTACCGTTTTTTTATTGCCTACAAAAATAGTTTCCATTGGCAATAAACCAAGACCGTAAGCAGATTCACCATTGCCCTCTACCGCGTCTGGATCTAATAGCGTCTCACCAAGCATTTGAAAACCACCACAAATTCCAATAATTTTAGTGCCATGCTCCCTTAATCGGGCAATAGCTTGATCGAAGCCATTTGCCTTTAACCAGGCTAAATCATCCATTGTGCTTTTCGTTCCTGGAAGTATGAGCAAATCTGGTGTACCGAGTTCATGAACTTTTCCAATTAATCGAACCCCCACTTCCGGCTCATCAAAAAATGGATCGACATCTGTGAAGTTTGAAATACGGGGTAAACGAATCATCGCCACATCCACTGCAAACTCCCCTGGCTTTGGCTTTTTAAAGCGTAATGCGGATAAAGCGAGTGAGTCTTCTGCTTCAATATTGACCTCTAAATAAGGCACAACACCTAGCACTGGAATGCCTGTTTCTTGCTCCACCCATGCCAATCCATCATCCAATAACTCACGCATACCTCTAAATTTATTAATGATTAGCCCTTTTACTCGTGCCCGCTCCACCTCATCTAGCAATGCCAGAGTACCGACAATCGAGGCAAAAACCCCACCACGATCAATATCGGCAACAAGAATAACCGCTGCATCTGCTAAATGTGCCATTCGCATATTTGCAATATCACGATCCTTTAAGTTAATCTCTGCTGGGCTTCCTGCCCCCTCTAAGACAATGACATCATATGTATTTTGAAGCGTACGAACTGATTTTTCGACAATGGGCATCGCTTCCTGGACAAAATTATTGCGATATGTTTTGGCATCCATATTTAAAAAATGCTTTCCGTGGACGATGACCTCAGACATCATATCTTGCTTTGGCTTGAGCAAAATAGGGTTCATATCCGTTGTCGCAACAACACGAGCAGCTTCAGCCTGTACTCCTTGTGCACGACCAATTTCCCCACCGTCTATTGTTACAAATGAATTAAGCGCCATATTTTGCGATTTAAAGGGAACAACTTTAAAGCCATCATCCGAAAATATACGACACAACGCCGTACAAATCATACTTTTTCCAACATCGGAAGCTGTTCCTTGAATCATGATCGATTTTGCTGGCATAATCATTTTTCCTCCGTCATTATTGGTGTCACGCTGTCATATTTCTGTTCCTCGAGACACGATTATTTGCCTTCGTTCTGGTAGTAATCACTCTTATCCAACATGCGTTGCTCACCTAACTAAGAGTAATTCATCCACCCTGAAGGTGAAGATGCTTTAAAATTCAAGCCCCTTCACAGCTGGAATACCTTCATCATAATAATGCTTAGTAGCATCAATCGTAGAAACTAAATCAGCCATTGCTAGCAACGCAGGATTGGCACTTCGGCCTGTCACCACTAAATGCATAGTCGATGGACGTTGCTGAATTGCTTCGATAACTTCTGCCAGTGGAAGAACATCATCAATTGGAAACTTACTTATAGCCAATGCATTGTTTAGCTCATCTAGCACTAATAAATCAATGCTGTCATCCTGTAGAGCGGCTTTCGTTTTTTTCCATGCCTTTGCTAAGGCTGCACGATGCTCCTCAGGTGTTTTGGTCCAAGTGAAGCCAATGCCCATTTGTTCCATTTCCACTCCAAGCTTACGCAAGGCAATTTGCTCTCCGTACGTACGCTCAGGTGATTTAATAAATTGCATATAGCGCACATTTAACCCACGACCAACTGCACGTAAAGTAACACCTAGAGATGCTGTCGTCTTGCCCTTTCCTTCACCTGTATATACTAAAAACAAGCCTTTTCTTGCCATGCTGTTAGCCTCCTTACAGCCAAGTTGTTTTTTCTTCAAATGGTGTACGTTTCTTGTCGTTAAGCGCCTGTTCTTCTGGGTAGCCGATAAAAATCGTCCCTACCACTTTCTGTGCTTCACTAGCACCGATAAACGAATGCATGCGCGGATCATGAACAAGCCCAACACCACGTGTACGCCAAACAAAGCCAAGACCTAGCTCCTCGGCTGTTAGCCACATGGACATAATGGCACTGCAAACAGCAAAAACATTGTCCTCTGTCGCATCGGTATCACCCTCCACAACATCTGCTGTCACAACTATCGCAACAGGGGTTGTTTGTACAACCTTTAATGAGCTTTCCACTAAATTCGGCTTTGTAGGGAAGCGTTCCTGTAAATAAGCACTCGCCATTGCCTCATAGCGCTCCATTGCTTCACCTTGAATGACATAGAAATGCCAAGGCTCTCTCATTCTGTCATTAGGGGCAAATGTAGCTGCTTGTAAAATTTGTTCAATTTTCTCTTTTTCTACTAGCTGTGTTGTGTAATTTCGAATAGCTCGACGCTTTTTTAGTGCTTCGATAACTGTCATATTGCTTCCTCCTTCTGCTCTCCCAATGTGATGATTATGAAAAAGCAAGTCCCTGCTCTTCAAACCATTGAATTTTTTCACGTACATTGACGACATCACCCACTACAATCATGGATGGATTATGATATCCTTCTCGTTCAATAATGTGCGCAATTTCATCTAGTTGCCCTGTTATCGTTCGTTGTTGAGCAGTTGTTCCCCATTCAATAACCGCTACAGGTGTTGTGGCTTTACGTCCATTGTCGATAAGTTTTCGAGCTATGTAGGCAATATTGCCAACGCTCATATAAAAAGCGACCGTATCAATACCTGTTGCTAATGCTGGCCAATTTAAAAAATCCTGTCCTTTTTCTTCTCGGCCATGCCCCGTAACAAGGGCGAAGCTTGTGGCAAAGTCTCTATGTGTCACAGGAATTCCCGCATAAGCAGGAGCCGCAATCCCTGCTGTTATACCTGGCACAATTTCATAGGCAATGTCATGATTTTTCAAGATTTCAGCCTCCTCTGCACCACGGCCAAAGACAAAGGGATCGCCACCTTTAAGACGTGTGACAATTTTTCCTTGCTGCGCCTTCTCCACAAGTAAAGCATTAATTTCATCCTGAATGAGGTGGTGCCTCCCTGGTAATTTCCCACAATAAACGAGCTCCGCATCCTTTTTTGCGAAGTCTAGCAATGCTGGATTCACAAGACGGTCATACGCAATAATATCAGCCTTTTGGATACATTCCAGACCATAGACCGTAATGAGCTTTGGATCTCCAGGTCCTGCGCCAACGATATAAACTATTCCATCCTTCATTGCTTTTCTCCCATCAATAGTTGTTGTAAATAAGCTTCACGTCTATCCATCTCCCCTTGACGTGTCCATTCAAGGATGTTTGGCTCTAGCAACGCCTGTAATGCCGCACGTCTTTGTGGGCCTTTATCAAACTTGGCAGCAACCATTAAACGAGCTTGCTGCAAAAAGCATACGTAATCCTCATAGGCATCATCAAATTGATCCTCTAATTCTGCTTTAATTTTACGAGCTAGCCCGGGACTTGCTCCCGATGTTGAAACAGTTAACACGAAAGGACCACGACGAACTGTTGCTGGGGTAATAAAATCACTTTCACTTTGTCTATCTGTTCGATTCATTAATTGCCAATGCTGGGCTGCCTCTTGCACGGCTTCGTTAACTGCCAGGACATTTGTGGCAGCAATAATAAGGATTGCATCATCCAAATCACGTGGTTCAAACTCTTTTTGTTTCCAGGTAATTTGCCCCAATTCGGCTAGTGGCTGTAAATCTTCATGTAAGGCTGGGCTAACGATGACGATATTCGCCTTCGCTGGTAAAAGGGATGCCACCTTTTGTGTAGCTACGTGACCACCGCCTACGATTACAACCGTTTTATATTCTAGATTTATATGAATAGGAAAATAATTAGTCATCATTCTTCACCTTCTTGCAAGCTGTTAACCAATTGTCAACTAGCTTTGGGTTTGATACAAAATGAAAATGCGTATAACCAGCCACCAAATTCCCTACTTGATAGCCTTCTTGCTTTTTGCCAAAGCGTCCAATCGTTTCGTAGGCCGGTGTGTGATGGGAGCCACTATATTTGGAATAGTGGAATTCATGCCCCTTTGCCTGTTCCTCTGAACCAATTAAGAAATTATTGGCTGTACCAAAAATATCACGATAGCCAAGTGCTGCTAGCTTTGTTTGCATCGCTACTTCCCCTGGGATTACACCTATCATGTCATAACGCTCCCCATGGCTATTCGTAATAGCTTCTGTTAAATACATAAAGCCCCCACATTCAGCCAATGTCGGTAAACCTTTGTTGATGGCATCACGTATAGATTGTTTGGCCTTCGTATTTGCCGCAAGTGTCTGCGCAAACTCTTCAGGAAAGCCACCCCCTATATATAAGCCATCCGCCTCTGCTGGTACTGGCTCATTGGCTAGTGGTGAGAAAAAGTGTAATGTCGCACCTTTCGCCCGTAGTAACGCCAAATTTTCTTCATAATAAAAATTAAATGCCGCATCTTTTGCTATAGCGATACAAATATTTTGTGTAGGCTCCTCTGTAAATAATTTGCCTGACTCCTGAAGTACAGGTGCCTTTGTTATGTCAAGTAATTGCTCTAAGTCAATGGTTTCAGCCATTAGGTCTCCTAGCTTGTCAAAAAATGAATGAAGCTCTCCTCTTTCAATAGCAGGGACTAACCCTAAATGACGACTTGGAATATCAATCCCTTCCTCGCGCTTTAAGTAGCCGATGACAGGAATTCCACATTCTTGTTCAATAGCAGCCTTGGCAATTTCATAATGGCCAACACTACCAACCTGATTTGCTATTACACCAACGATATTTGGTTTATCGGATAATAATTGAAATCCTTTGACAACTGCCGCAACACTTCTAGCCATACTTGCACAATTCACGATTAAAATAACTGGACTCTCTGTTACTACACTAATATCTGCTGCAGAGCCAGCATCTGATAATGGACTTTTACCATCATAAAAGCCCATGACACCCTCGATAATAGAGACGTCTGCATCCCTACTGGCGCGAGCTACAATATCACAAACTGCTTCATGCGAGAACATCCAGCTATCAATATTGCGTGATACTCTACCTGTTACGGCCGTATGATAGGTTGGATCGATATAATCAGGTCCACATTTAAAGCCCTGCACGACTTTCCCTTTATTTTGTAGAGCCTTCATCAGTCCAATAGTAAAAGTAGTTTTACCTACACCACTGCCTGTCCCAGCTAGTACAAAGCGATTTGTTTGCATGGACTTCCTCCTTAAAATAGGTATCTAGCAACTGAAATCGTAGCATTACCTGATTTTTTCTTTTCTAAAATGAGTGATTTGACTTGGGCATAACGCATAGCCGCAGGTTCACTGACGCCATATGCCCCTGTATATTTAAAGACAGTTTCTGAAGGTGATGGGAACTCAATTTCGTTTAATTCTGTTGGTGAATAGGTAACGAACTCCCAATCATATTTTTTTGTAATATCTAGGAAGCATTGCTCATCTTTCTTCAGATCGATTGTACAAAGTGCCTTCACACTTTTTTTCGAAAGCTTAAGCTCTGCCAGGGTTTCATCAATGACTTGTTCAATCTCCTCAATAGATGTACCACGATTACAGCCCATGCCTAGGATAATTGATTTTGGTCGATAAATGACACCATTTTCAAGCAAAACCTCTTCTTCTCGTTCAATTATACGGTCCGTTATTAATAATGTTGCATGAGGTTTAGCCTCTATGGCCATCCGTGTAGATGGATATATTTTAATTTGCTCTGGCATTGGGGTATCACGCATCCACCAATCCCGTTCACCAGTTTCCTGTACTATAGCCACATGTTCCTCGTTGACGACAGAAGCACTGACAGGCGTTAATTTATCGGCACTATCCCAAACCCACCCAAAGCGTGCACCAAATAGATCGACAGGAATAGTCTTTTGCACATCGGAAGCCGTTGTAATAATAGGGTTGGCACCAAGAGCTGCCGCTACCTCATGTGTTAGTTCATTGGCACCGCCAAGATGGCCTGACAAGACACTTATTACGTTTTCGCCTCGATCATCAATCACTACAACACCCGGATCAGTCTTTTTATCCTTTAAAATGGGTGCGATCATTCGTACAACTGCACCTAAAGAAATAATTAAAATCAACCCTTTGTATTGTTTAAATAGAGTCGGCAAAAGCAAACGCACTGTTCCAGTAAACAGTTGAATATGCTTTTCCTCCTCATCGCCCTGTTCAAATTTACTCATATAATACAAATCACTTGCTGCAAACGTTTGTTGGAGTCGACGTCCTATCTGAACACCGTGCTTTGTAATCGCTACAACCGCATATGCATGGCGCTGATCAACTTCTGGTAATATCCCCTCTTGTAACTCAATCACTTGTCTTCACACCTTTTCTAAAGCCATGTGTAAAGGTTGCATCATATAATTTCGAGCGATATTGATCCTTATCATGAATATCAGGGTCTAGCGCCCAGCCCGCTAGGATCATCGCATGCTTACGGATGCCATTCACGCGCATTGCTTCATCTAATTCGATTAATGTCGTACGAACAATTTTTTGATCTGGCCAAGAAGCACGTTGAATCACCGCTACCGGTGTGTCATCAGCCCAACCAGCACTTTGTAGTTCTTTGACAATTTTCTTTGTGAGCGTCGCACTTAAGAATAGAGCAATTGTACAATGATGGCTTGCTAAATCACGTAATTTTTCAAATTCGGGTACAGGAGTACGCCCTTCTGCACGAGTTAAAATTAAAGTTTGTGTTAAATCAGGAATCGTTAGCTCAGCCCCAATTGCCGCTGCTGAGGCAAAAACAGAGCTAACCCCTGGAATAACTTCGTAGCCAATATCTTGCTTTTTTAAGAGTGCAACTTGTTCCATAATCGCTCCATACATGGCCGGATCACCTGTATGCATGCGAGCTACTATTTTCCCAGCATGAACCCGATCAGCCATCACAGCGACCATTTCCTCTAAATGCATACCAGCTGTTCGAATAATTTCCGCATCTGGTCGAGCTTTCGCAATGAGATCTTCACTCACTAATGAATCTGTATACATCACAACGTCTGCTGTTTGTAACATATGTAAGCCTTTAACTGTAATTAAATCTGGATCACCAGGACCCGCGCCGACTATATAGATCTTCTTCATTATTTACGCACCACCATTAATGTTAAGTATTCTAAATCGACACCATCCAACTCGCGTACATCCCAAATGACTTCTTCGTCAGATGTTACCTTTGTCACAACAGATGCTTTATCCAGTAAATCTAAATCACGTAGTACCTGTAGCATTAAATCAATTACTTTTGCCACTTTAATAAAGACCACAGCATCATGACTTTCAATAGCTTCACGCATTGCCTCATAATCATCATAGGCAGGAATGATCGCGACACGGTCATCACCATCAGCTAATGCAATGCCAAGTCGAGAAGCGGAGCCATTAAATGAGGATATCCCCGGAACCGTACGAATTTCTACATCTGGATGCATATCCTGCATTAACTTCATCATATGGATAAACGTACTATATAATAACGGATCACCTTCTGTAACGAAGGCTACATCCTTGCCTTCCTGTAATTTTTCATATACAAGCTCGACTGACTTTGTCCATTCACGCTCAAGGACAGCTTCATCCTTCGTCATAGGAAATACAAGACCAAGCATATCTTTTTCCTCTGGATTAATATACACGTCTACAATACGATGGGCATAGCTCTTACTGCCTCTCAGTTTTTTGGGATAGGCAATAACAGGTGACTCTTGAATCACACGAAACGCCTTCACTGTAATTAATTCTGGATCGCCAGGACCGACGCCCAAGCCATATAAAACACCTAAATTAGTCATGATTTTCTTCCTTTCGATAAGCCGAAATAATATATATTGGATTTAATGGCACAAAGCGTGTCATATCTAAGATCGGTTTACTACGCGCAAGCTGTGCCTGTAAAATATCAACCGCAAAATCACAAGCCTTAAACGCTTCCACTGCTTTATATAAATTTTCAATTGTCGCTGCATTTAAAACAATTCGACCATTTGGTTTTAAGCGGTGACAGCACAATTGTAGTAATTCGACCATTTCACCACCAGTCCCACCGATAAAAATGGCATCAGGGTCTGGGAAATGTTCGAGTCCCTCTGGAGCTTTACTATGAATTGCTGTTATATCCACACGGAATTTTTGCTGATTGTGTAGACAGTTCTCTAAATCAGGTGCATTTTTTTCAACGGCGTATACTTGCCCCTCAGGTGCAAGCTTACCTGCTTCAATGGCCATAGATCCTGTACATGTACCAATATCCCAAATAACACTATCCTGTTGAAGTTGCATCGCCTGTAAGCTTAAGACACGAATCTCTTTCTTGGTAATGAGTCCTTTATCTGGTTTTCGTTGTGAAAACTCTTCATCATCAATACCGAGTGTGTAGCGCTTTGGTTCAACCGTTTGTTGTAAAATAACTACGTTTAAAGGGGAAAATTGGGCAGTCTCCATTTCATCTAGCGAATACCAACCATATTTTTCATCTTCACCCTGTAGATTTTCGGCTACAAATGCACGATATTCGGTCATACCAAAATGCTTTAAATAACGTGCGAGCGCATTTGGGCTATTTTCAGCATCTGTTAACAGAGCTATTTTCTTTTTCCCATCAATGCGCTGTGCCAAGCCTTTCATAGGTCGTCCATGAATACTTGTGACATAAGCATCCTGCCAGCTTTCTCCCATTTTCGCAAAGGCTAGCTGTACGGAGCTCATATATGGATAAACCTCCAAATCGAGCTTTTTCGCTAAATAACCTCCCACGCCGTAAAACAATGGATCTCCTGATGCGAGAATAATCGTATTTCTTGTTTCCTCTGACAATCTCTCAACAAGTGCTGAAAGACCTCCTTTGATCATGATTTTTTCCCCTGTAAAATGCGGGAAGAAATCAAGCACGCGCTCACCACCAACAAGTACCTCACAGTCTTCAATCCACTGGCGGTATTGTGGGAGTAAGCTTGCTAACCCGTTATCCCCGATCCCAATTAATTTCATCGATCGATGCAATGTCATCAGCCCTTCCTAATAATTGTCCCTGCATCGAATAAATCGATGTGGAAAGTGTTAAACCGCTCTTTATATGATGAATGGAGGAATAGCAGCATGCCTCACACAAACGATGGAAAAATGATTCATACCCCTTTTCCATCATAATTTCACCTACTTGCGACGCTGTGTTGGCCTCTCGTATTTCGGCTATTGTGTCTGCATCTGCCCCTACATCTTCTGCAAGTTGTGCTAAAAAGTTAAAATCAATTGGAGCACTTTTGGAATGCACCATCATTACCCCTTGTGCCACCTTTGAAAATTTCCCCATCATCCCGACAAGGGACACTTGTTTAATACCGAGTCGCTTACAATGCTTTAAAGTAAAGCCAACAAAATCACCCATTTCAACAAAAGCTTCTTCCGGTAAATGGGGGTATTGTTTCATCCCAAATTTTTCACTGCGACCACCTGTTGTCACTACTAAATGCTCACAGCCAGCCTCTTTAGCGACGCTAATGGCCTGTACAATACTAGCCATATACGCAGAACTTGAAAAAGGCACGACGGTTCCCCTTGTGCCTAAAATCGAGATGCCTCCAAGTATACCAAGACGACCATTTAACGTTTTTTTCGCAATCTCCTCACCCTTAGGTACGGAAATCACTACGTTAACCCCTCGTGTTATTTGAAATTCGTCCAATACTCCTTGAACAGTGCTGTGAATCATTTTCCGTGGGACAGGATTAATGGCTGCCTCTCCAACAGGCACTGGTAAGCCGGGCTTTGTGACACGCCCGACTCCAATCCCTCCATCTAAATGAATACCAGGTGTCTCTGCCCAGCTCACAGTACCGACGATGAGTGCCTGATGTGTGGCATCTGGGTCATCACCAGCATCTTTAATCGTTTCACAGCTGACGGCATTGTTTTCAAATAGGCATTTTTCAATGGTAAAGGTCGCATCCCTACCTATTGGCAAATGAATCGTGCTTGTTTCTTGCTCTTCATTTGTAATAAGGGCGAGTAAAGCTGCCTTTGTTACTGCAGTTGCACAGGCTCCTGTTGTATAACCGTGACGCATGTCCTTAGGATCCTTTTTTGGCTTCCGCTCCATTATTTTTTCGCCTGTTCATCCGCTAAAAGTGAAATGGCATTTAATGCGGCAACCGTCACTGTACTACCGCCTTTACGACCAACATTTGTAATGTACGGAATACCTTCAAGTTTTAGCAGCTCCTCTTTCGATTCAGCCGCAGACACGAATCCTACAGGCATACCAATAATTAAATCTGGTTTTGCTAAGCCTTCCTTAATTAAACGAATCAATTCTAGTAATGCAGTTGGGGCATTACCAATAGCATAAATACCGCCTTCATGCAATTTCGAGGCTTTTTGCATGGATATAATGGCACGCGTTGTATTTTGCTTTTTCGCTTCTACAGATACATCCTCATCCGCAATATAGCAATGTAAGTCGCCACCATGTTTTTGGAAACGTTTCTTACCAGAACCACTTTCAATCATTTGCACATCCGCAATTACATGACGCCCTGCCAGAATAGACTTAACACCTGCCTCAAGTGCTCCTGGTGTAATAATAACGCTACGACCTAGCTCAAAGTCAGCCGATGCATGGATAATACGGCGCACAACCTTCCATTCATCTTCTGAAAAGTCGTGCTCTCCCATTTCCTCCGCGATAATCGAGAAACTGTAATCGTAAATTTTATCTGGGTCTACTGTTAATGGTTTGAAATCTGTTTTAAAATCCATTGTTATTGCCTCCTAAAGGGTATGTTGTACAGCCTGTAACACTTCTTCAAAAGTGGAATATTGCTGGCCATATATAATATCGGGTCTTGCAATAAGAATTGTTTCTATAGAACAAGCAAGGGCTGCCTCTAGCTTCTCGTCTACTGAGCCGACTTTGCCGCTTTCCTTGGTAATCATTAAGGTCACTCCATATTGACGGAATAATGCTTCATTTAATTCCTTTGAAAATGGGCCTTGGATGGCTACAATATCTCGCTGTGCCACACCGAGCGCCTCACATTTTTCCATATTGTCAAGTCGTGGCAGCATACGAGCAATGACTCTTGTATTTTCTAAGCCTTGTAAAACTTTCGTAAATGTAGCAAGCGTTTTACTACCTGTTGTCAGCATAATGACACCACGCTTTTCTGCTGCTAAATGAGCTGCTTCCTCATAATCCTTCACGACTGTTATAAGTGGGTGTGCATAATGTTCATGAGCACGTTCATAGCGAATATAAGGCACTTGCGCTTTTTCGGCTGCTGCCATGGCATTTTTCGATGCCTCTTCTGCAAATGGATGAGAGGCATCTACCACTAATTGAAAGCCTTGTTCCGATATAATAGTCGCCATTTCTTCCGCTGTAAGTCGCCCTATTAAATAAGGTAAGCCAGCATCAGCAAGACTAGAGGCTGCCGATTCCGTCACAACGGTGGCAGTTACAGCATGTCCCGTCCTTTGCAATTCAAGGCCTAGATTCCTTGCATCACTCGTCCCTGCTAACATGAAAATCATTTTACTGGCTCCTCTTCATGATGATGGTGGTGATCATGGTCATGGTCATGGTCATGGTCGTGTTGGTGGTCATGGTCATGGTCGTGGTCATGGTGGTGATGGTGATGTGCATGCCCATGAATAGCGGCGTAAGCCCGATAATCTTCAAGATCCTTCATACCTGTTGATGTACCATTCACCGCTTGCTCAATACGTTCTAATAGAACATTTTGTAAACGTTCATGGTAGCCAAAGTAGTTGGCAATTTGAATCTCACTTGCTGGAAATTGCTCATTGAATTTCTCACACATAACATGCATACGCTCCATTAGAATACCCGTGAATAAAAAGTAAGGAAGCATAATAATTTTCTTAGCACCGAGTTTGACACAGCGTTCGATGCCTTCTTCAACACGTGGGTCCGTTACGCCCATAAAGGCACTTTCTACGTATTTAACAGGTAGTTTTTCCCATAGCAATCGTGTGATTTTATAGAAATCTCCATTTGCATAAGGATCACTGCCTCCTCGAGCAATTAATAAAATGGCTGTGTCTTCGTGTTCTTGTTCAGTATCAAATCCAATTTCAACTAAACGATCTTGTAATATCGCAAATATTTCTTCATGAATGCCAATTGTTTGACCATATGTGAATGTGATATTCGGATAATGCTCACGAGCATGCTCGATTTCTGCCGGAATATGTAACTTGGAATGACCTGCATGAAGTAAAATAATTGGGATGACATGTACCTCTGAAGCACCTTTTTTCACACAGTTTGTAATACCTTCTTCAATATTAGGAGAAGCAAATTCAAGGAAGCATGTTTCCACTAAATATTGTTCATCAATGCGAGATTTCATTTGCTCGATAAATGTACGCACCTCATCATTTCCTGCTGCTAAACGGCTGCCATGGCCAACAAATAATATAGCTTTCATCTCTTTTCTCCTCACTAGTCGCCGCACGGAGCTGGCTCTATTTTTATTTTGGAAGACATATCTTGATACGTAAAATGCAATATCTTTTTCACCCGCTTGAAGTATTTAAATAGACGTTCGTTTGGATGCGCATTAGCTTTATATTCTTCAATAATATCTGTAATTAACGGGATTAATTGATCAGGCTCCAAACCTTCTACAACAGGCTGTGCTGCATGAGCCGTACGTCCGACTGGTTTCGCTCCAATAAAGACATCAAATTTACTTTTGCGATAAACAATGCCAATATCATCAAACACGGCTCGATAACAAGCCATCCCACAGCCATTGAAGCCAATATTTAACGTTTTCGGTAATGACATACCGCCAAGCTTTTCTTGAATTTCCTCCGCATATGGAATGGAATCTGCTTTTTCACCGTAGCAAAAATCGCAAGCCTTCAACGACAACACATCACCAATTGGTGCTAATAAAAAGCCTACTTCCTGTAATTTCTCAGTGATACGTTCAGGCGTTGTTGTAGGTATTTTTAAATGGATTTGATGATCTGGTGTATATTCCATTGATCCTTCTTCTCCTACAACCTCTGCTAACGTCATCATTTGCTGTGGTGTGAAAAATTTATTGGCCACGCCAGGGCTCACTGCCAATTCAAAAATTGATTCTATTTTTTGTTGTACAAGCTTTGGCGTAGCCTTGATAGCACTTGTTCCCTTTACCATTGCAAGCGCCGCTGTAGCCATTTCAAGTGCTGTTTTTTTCGGCTTTGGCATAACGGCTATACTGGGTTTATTCATTCTCCCTGCATTAGGGTCTGCCGCAAAGTCATTTCGTGCTGTTCCTGTCTCTTGATTCATCGCCCATGGCTCATTTTCTTCCCGTAAGCGTTGATGTGGACGTAATGGCTGTTTTTCCTCGCCAAGTGTATATTTACGTTGGTAGCCACGCGGTGTAATCATTTTATTATCATAGAAGAACGTAGATGAGTTTCCGATAATAACCGTTGTCAGCATACCAATATCATGTTCCAGCATTTCTGCCAATGTCGTCATCGTCACTTCCTGACGTTCTCGATAGGCACTTTTTACAAGTCCTACGGGTGTGTCAGGAGAACGATATTCTAAAAGAATTCGTTGTGCTTCGACAATTTGTCTTGTACGGCGACCACTTTTAGGATTGTATAAAGCAATAACAAAATCGGCCATAGCTGCGGCTTCCACACGCTTCGCAATTAAATTCCACGGCGTGAGATGGTCACTTAAACTAATGGTACAAGCATCATGCATAATGGGTGCACCAAGTAAACTAGCACATGAATTGATAGCTGAAATACCCGGGACGATCTCCACTTCAATACCAGTTGCCTCTGTCCAGCCTAGCTCAATTAATACTTCATACACTAATCCCGCCATACCATAAACGCCCGCATCTCCACTCGAAATGACCGAAACAATACTTCCTGCTTCTGCTTGACGAACGGCCTCCTGAGCACGTGACACTTCCTCTGTCATACCTGTACTGACAATGGATTTTGCGCTGACTAAATCTTGAATCAGCTCAACATAGGTTTTATAGCCTATGATCATATCACTTTGTTGTAAAGCCTCTACTGCACGTGTCGTAATATGCTTAAAGTCTCCAGGCCCAAAGCCTACTACGAAAATTTTCCCTTTTTGCGCCATGTTTTTACCCCTCTTTCACCTTTTCAATCCCTTTAATGGCTGTCGTTTGCGCTGTTCGCTGTAATGTCCCTTCTCGAAGTGTAAAAACATGATCGTTATATAAGGAATCATGATGCAAATCCTGTACAAGTGTTCTCGCATGCTCCGTTGATGGTACACGATACCAATTCCCCTGAGGGTAAGCAATCACAACACAAGCATCCTTGCATCGTCCATTACAGCGCGTTCTTGTCGTATGTATTTCTTTATCTAGTGCGTTACGCTGTATTTCATCTCGTATAGCTTGGGTAATTTCCTCCCCATCCTTGTTCATACAGCTACTGCCATTGCAAATAAAGAGATGTGTTTTCATCCCCTCTAAATTCCACGTTGTCATCTTATATCTCCCCTCATTTGCTTTTGGAAAAAAGAAAAAACCTTTACTCTGCCGAAGAGTAAAGGTTTGTAGAAGCCAAATAAAAACGAATAGATTGAAAGACAGATCCTCGCTTTTGCTTCAACTTCTCCCTCCGAAAAGTTTGCATGCACAATCTGATAAGCAGGTTTCCTGACTTAAGCTTCATTTTACTGTCGCACCTTCCCTAGTTTGCCCAGGTGGCATTGCGATTTCATCAGCTATTACAGTAGCGGGGGCTGTATTGGACTTTCACCAATTTCCCTATTATCTCGAGTTCTTCGAGCACTTATCGACGTTTTATATGAAATTTTTAATCGTATTTATAATAGAAAACTGTCTTAATCATATCTTATTATTTTAAAATTTCAATATTTCTTTAAAAAATCATGACAAATTTATCAATTTCATAGGAGGGTTGAAAGCTATTAAAAAATTGAATTTGCCCTCTTTAATCCTAAAATACGTTAGTTATCAGAATTTTCGACATTGATATTCTATTTTTAATTTTTCATAAAAAAAGTATAGCATATTTATGGAAATTCGTGATACACTTTGTCGTGAAATCTCACAACTTACAATTTTTCGGTGTAAAATGCTCGTCATTTTGCTTAAAAGGGAAGCCGGTTTAAGTCCGGCGCGGTCCCGCCACTGTAATAGGGAGCTTTATAGAACATGTCACTGTCCAATGGATGGGAAGACCTATAAAGTGTTGAACTAGAGCCAGGAGACCTGCCGACAATAAGTGATCGTTTCAGCCTACGAGGATAGGTGTGCGGCTTAGCAAATGAAAATGTTATTTGCTTTTTTAGCTATGCACTTTTCCAACAACGGAAAAGTGCTTTTTTATTACGCACGCTACATTCTAAAAATCTATTTACAGTTTGGAGGAAGAAAATTGAAGCTGTCTTGGTGGAAACTTAGTTATTTTCTATTGGCTTTTTTAATGGTGCCAAAGCGTGCCTTCGCCATGCATATCATGGAAGGTTTTTTACCAATCGAATGGGCGATTTTTTGGTGGGTAATCTCCATCCCATTTATTATTTTAGGATTGCGCTCTATTCGTAAAACAATTGAAGAAAACCCTGAAACAAAAATGATTCTGGGGCTGTCCGGTGCGTTTGCCTTTGTCCTATCAGCCTTAAAAATCCCTTCAGTTACAGGGAGCTGCTCACATCCAACAGGAGTAGGTCTCGGAACAGTCTTATTTGGACCGTTAGCGATGAGTGTCATCGGGACAATTGTTTTATTATTCCAATCTTTACTTTTAGCACATGGTGGGATCACAACATTAGGGGCTAATGCTTTTTCGATGGCTATCGTAGGCCCGTTTATCGCCTACTTTGTATTTAAAGGGGCGCAACAAATGGGGTTATCGTTTTCATTAGCTGTTTTCTTTGCGGCCATGCTTGGGGATTTAGGTACATATGTGGTGACTTCCGTTCAATTAGCACTAGCCTTCCCATCTGAAGTTGGAGGCTTTATGGCTTCCTTTACAAAGTTCGCAAGTATTTTTGCCTTAACACAAATCCCATTAGCTGTGAGTGAAGGAATATTAACAGTTATTGTCATGAACTTCTTGAAAAAATATAATATTAGCGAATTAAAATCTTTACGTGTTTTCTCTACAAAGGAGGCGCACTAATATGAAACGAAATTTATTACTTTTAGCCATCGTGGTGCTATTGGCCATTATCCCTCTTTTCGTCCAAAAGGGAGCAGAATTTGGAGGAGCCGACGGTGAAGCAGAAGCAGCCATTGGGGAAATCAATGCAGAATATGAGCCATGGTTTGATAGTTTATGGGAACCACCTAGTGGTGAAATTGAAAGCTTATTATTCGTGCTACAAGCAGCTATTGGTGCTGGTTTTATCGGCTACTTTATTGGCTATATGCGTGGCAAGCATAAAGAAGGTTAAGGATTATGTTACTCATTGATAAGTATGCGTATCTCAATAAGCTAGCGTTCGTTCATCCGCTAGAAAAAATGATATTTTCATTAGGACTACTTTTATTCACGCTTATTATGAGAGATGAACGACTTTCACTCATTACATTTTTTGTAATGAGTGCTTTTATCATTTGGGGCGCGAAAATTCCACTAAACTATTATGCGAAGCTATTATTACTACCTTGTTTTTTCTTATTCACAAGTCTCTTATCCATCATTATTTCGATAGCGCCAGCAGCGCATACATTACCAGCCCATATGGGGGCATTTACGTATATGAACTGGACAATTTTTATTGGGAGAGCCAGTATCGCTACCGCCCAGCAACTATTCTTTATTGTACTTGGCAGTATAAGTTGCTTATATTTTTTAATTTTAACGACATCAGTACAAGGAATATGTTATGTGCTCCGACAATGGCGGCTCCCTACTTTATTAGTTGAGCTAGTAGAACTCACCTATCGTTTTATTTTTATTTTTTTAGAAAGCATGCAAAAAATTCATTTGGCCCAGCAAGCCCGGCTTGGCTACCACTCACCCATGCAATGGTTACGTTCAGTATCCATGCTAATTGCCGCGTTGTTTATTGAAATGTTTCAGCGCAGTCGAGAGCTTAATCATGCCATGCAGGCCCGTGGTGGTGAAACTGTTTATTGGCATGAAACGGGCGCCTATAGCAAAAAAAACTGGCTTGGCATGACGGCTATGTTTTTATTCCTCATCATATATGGAGGGTACTTCTCATGACAGCATTTTATTTTAAACTTAACAACTTGTCGTATGCCTATGCAGATGGTACGAAGGCTTTGACAGATATTACATTAAACATTCCAAAAGGGAAAAAAATCGCTATACTCGGTCATAATGGAGCAGGAAAATCCACTTTATTTCAGCACCTTAATGGTATTTTGAAACCAACAGCTGGGACCATTTCATTTGATGGGGAAAAGCTTCAATATACTAGAAAGGCATTAAAGGCTCTCCGCCAACAGGTTGGAATCGTCTTTCAAGATGCTGATAATCAGCTTTTTTCAGGAACTGTTAAGCAAGATATCGCCTATGGTCCAATGAATCTAGGATGGTCTACGGAAAAAATTGAAGAAAAAATAGCTTGGGCTATTGCACAAACTGAAGTGACAGAGCTACTAGATAAACCCATTCACTTTTTAAGCGTAGGGCAGAAAAAGCGTGTCGCCATGGCAGGTGTATTAGCGATGGAACCGACTGTCCTTTTATTAGATGAACCAACGGCGGGTCTTGATAGCTATTACGCTACACAAGTTTTTCAATACTTAGCCAAAGTAGAAGACCATGAAAGAACGATTATTCTTGCGACTCACGACATTGCCCTTGCCTATGAATGGGCCGATCAAATCATTGTTATGGAGGCAGGAAAAATTATTTATAATGGTGACCCTGTCGCCTTATTTTATGAAGAAGAATTGCTAAAACGGGCACATCTTGAACGACCATGGGTATTTGACATGGCTTTGGCTCTACAAAAAAAGAAATTATGGCAAGAAAATATTTCAGTTCCTCGCTCTAAGCATGACTTACTGCAATTGATTGAACAGCTATATGTAGAGGTGTAATGGGTATCATCCATAAAAAGTAACGGACAGTTCGTTTTAAAATTACAGAGAAAAATTTTCCTCATTTGCGAAACTTTTCTAACGTTTATCCGTATTAGTATAGTCGAGACATATTATAGAACATCAAGGAGAGATACAATTGAAAAGTTGGTTTAAAAAATCAGTCGCTGTCGTAGCATCCGCTGCATTAATGGTTCCTGTCGTTTCAGCTTTTGCTGAGGAGACACCACAACAAAGTGCGAAGAACGTATTAGCAAGCAATTCACAACATGCAGGTAAGAATCTTACAAATGAAGACAAATGGATGAGTAAGGATACGATTATTATCAAGCATTCTGGCCTTGATAAAAACGTACATAAAAAAATCGGATCTAAGGTCATCCGCTCCATTCCTTCATTAGGCTATGATGTGATTCAACTTAACAAAGGTGTATCCATAGAAAAAGCCGTCTCTTACTATTTAAAGCAGCAAGGGATTACAAGTGTATCCCCTAGTTATGTCTATCATTCTTTCAACAAAGAAACTGACCCAAAGAAACAAGATATGTATCATCTAAGCCTCTTGCAAATGGATCAGGCTCTAGCATTAGCTGGGGAACATGACGTAACAGTAGCTGTCATCGATTCTGGTGTTGATTTTAAACATCCCGATCTAAAATCTCAAGTACTCACACCTTATAATGCAGCCGCACCGGCAAATACATCTTATCCAGGTGATCATGGAACACATGTTGCTGGGATTATTGCGGCAGCTAAAGACAATGGCATTGGTGGACATGGAATTAATCCACAAGCGAAGCTACTACCTATTGATGTCTTTAACGGAAAAGAAGGAGCAAATGATTTTATCATTGCACAAGGTATTCTGTACGCTATTGAGCAAGGTGTTGATGTCATTAATATGAGTTTAGGAGGCTATGGTGAATCCCCACTTATGCAGGATGCTGTTCAAAAAGCTATTGATAGTGGCATTACGATTGTCGCAGCGGCTGGTAATGAGTCGACGGATGAATATTCCTTCCCTGCTTCCTATGAAGGTGTAATTAGTGTTGGTTCCACGAATGATCGTAATAAGCTATCAAGCTATTCCAATTATGGTCCCTCTGTCGATGTCGTGGCTCCTGGCGAAGACATCTACAGTACTGTACACGATGACAAAAAAGGAGCATCTTTTGTCAAGTTTAGTGGTACTTCCATGGCATCTCCCGTAGTGGCAGGCATCGTGTCCCTACTTAAATCAAAGCATCCGAATTTAAAGCCACATGAAATTGAAGCAATTCTTGAGATAACAGCACAAGATTTAGGTAAAAAGGGTTATGATCTTACTTATGGTCATGGGCTTGTCGATCCAGTGAAAGCCTTACAGTTCGATTTAAATAAATTACCTAAACATTATTCTGAATCTAAAGAAGAGCGTATCAAAAATGCCAAAGTTCTTGCTAAAAATACATTAAATATTGAACAAGGTGTTTTCGAACAGCAAGACGAGAAAAAATGGTACAAGGTTGAGCTAGAGGCAAATGAGTATGCTCAGCTAACATTAAAAGGCGCAGATCAATACGACTATGCCTTCGATTTATACTTTTACCCTACTACTGAACAAGGTGAAGTAGAGCCTATTAAAGTTAATGATGTTCGTGTAGGAAAAAAAGAAGGTCACCTTTTTAAAGCAGACCAAAAAGGAACGCTGTTAATTGGTGTGAAAGATCATAATGGCAGTTATAGCTTAAAAGGCAAATCTACTTATATCTTTACAGCACAAACTGCGAAAAACTCGAATTTGCCAATTGATGCTTTAAATAAGTCTTCCATGCAGCCTATTAAAAAGTTCCCATATAATACGGCAGGTAAAAACTATACCCTACTATCCAAAGATCAACAAAAGGATGAAGATTATTTTACGTTTTCAGTAACAAAACCAACAACATTGAAGTTTGATTTGTCTGGAATTCCAGGTGTTACTGCCTCTATGGATCTTTACTTAAAAGAGGATTTCAATCCGATCCCACCAGAAGAGATAAAGCAAGCTAAAAAAGAGGAAATTGAAGAAGAGGAAGCCTTCCCTATTCAAAGTTCCTACGGTGCAGCTAAAGGTGAAGCCGTTAGCATGATTATCGATGCTGTTCCAGATCAAGAATACATTTTAAGTGTATCTAATGAAAGTAATAGTGAGTTTTCAATGGAGATGTTTTTCAGTGGTGGCATTGAAAAAGAGGAAACAGTCAGTGAGTCTATGATTCCATACACATTAAAAGGTGAGGTTGTTACACTTCCACCCGATGAGGATGGACTACCTTTAGAGGAAGCCATGTACGACGAAAACATCTCTCTCGACCAATTACCAATAACGCCAAGTACAACAAAAAAGCGAAATGAAATTGAAGGCATGATGAGTATGCTCATGAATTCCTTTACAACGGACAATTTAGAAAATGTTGATCCGATTATTAAGCAAGCTATTCGCTTCAACATTGGTGAGGATCAAAAAGCTTATTTCCAAACAGACTATGATGAGGACTACTTCTTATTTAAAACAAAGGAAGATGCCCTTTATAGTTTTAGCTTTAACAAAGGTGCTGGCCAAATGCCTGCTGGTACTGTCTTTGAATACGATGAAAAAGCAAAGGAACTAATTCCTGTTTCGTCCTTAACCAATGATATGGGCTTACTTTCATTGCTTCTTGGCTCAGCTGGTAATGAAAACGATGCAAAAGTAATGGCATTGAAAAAGGACAAAACATATGTAGTAGCCGTTGTAAATGCTGGGGAACGTTCTATTGAGCCATATACGTTGAAAACAAGTAAAATCGGTGATATTCCAAAAGATTATAATCCTGATAATTATGAAGAAGCAAAGGCTCTAAAAATTCAACCAGGTACAACTTATAAAGATCATCTAATTTATCAAGACGATGAGGATTACTATTATTATAAGCAAGATGGTAATGATGAAATTATGAGTTTATTAATTTCCTCTGTTCCATTTACCAATGAACAATTAAATCAATTGCCAAAAGAATTACTGAAGGACTTGAAATTTGCAGGTTCGATTATTGAAGATACAAATGGCAATATGAAAATTGATCCGAAAGAAATGGAGACCGCCATTCCATTTGGACTGAGCGATAATATTCTTGAGATACTCCTTGGCATGGTAGGAACGACAGACGTAAATACATCCTTTAAGGCTAAAAAGGATCGAGGTTACTTTATTCAAGTCAATAGCACAGGGCTTGGCCAATTGTCCATTCAGCCCTACACATTGACGATGTTCGACCATAAACGAGCAGACGAAGATGCAGATTCCCGATTAGTGAATGGTGTACCAACCAAACCATTAGCTCTTATGAAAGAAGACGACAAATGGATAGCTACTCACTATTTAAATGCGGGTATACCATTTGGTGATAAGGATTACTTTGAATTTAACAACGTCCAAAAACGTGATGTCTTCTTCTCACTTCAAACAGAAAAAGCACTAGATGGTGTGATTCGAGTGATAGATGCAAACGGAAAAACAGTCAAAACTTTAGATCTTTACGGAGCTGGAGATGCTGAGGTAGGTACAATTGAACTGGATGCAGGTAAATACTATATTGAAGTTAGTGAATATTATGGCCAAGCAAGTACACAGCCATATACGTTAGAAATTAAATAAAATCAATAAAATCCCCTAGATAACGGAATATCTAGGGGATTTTTATACATAAAAGCATCTTCATACTACACTAAAATGCTTATTACATAAAATATTTGACATAATTACAGTATTCATCTTGCTTCATATGAAGCTTTTCATACAGCTTACGCGCGTTCACATTATCTGCTGCTGTTTGCAGTGTCACATAACGAGCATATTGTTGCTCACAATATTGAAAAACTTTTTCCATCAATGCCTTGCCCACCCCTAGGCCTCTAGCATCTTCCGTAACATAAATATCGTTCAAAATATAGGCACGCTGTAACGCTATGGAAGAAAACGTTGGATATAATTGTGTAAATCCAATCATCTTGCCGTCTACTTGCGCCATAAAAATGACCGACTCTTTGAGGGCCAATCGTAATTGTAAAAACGCCTTAGCGCTACTTACGTCCGATTCAATACCATAAAACTGACGATATTCATCAAATAGCTTTGTTAACTCTTCTAGTTCGTTCATCGATGCTTGCACTATTTCCATTCTTGTCTCCCCTTGTGTCTTCCCATGATTGTTTCTACCATTATAAAGCTAGTTTTATTATATAGGAAAAAATGGCACAAAGAAAAGAATACTCCTCTCCATCGAGAGAAGCTCTACTTTTTTTCACTTAAATATGCAGCGACACCTTTCACGATATGCTGCCAGTTTAATTCCTTCCGCGCATCGGCCTGTAGCTGAAGACAAGTATTTTCTAACAATGCTTCCTGATGTGCGACTTGCTGCAACGTCCGAGCAATACTTTCCCAATCATGTGTTGGATGAATACGTCCAAAGCGTTGTTGTTGGGTAATATCAGCAGCCCCATCCACATCGGTTGTCACAATATAACAACCGTTTTTAGCCGCCTCTGCAAAAACATGTGCAAAGCATTCAACCGTAGATGTTAAGCAAAAGATTTTTGCCTTACGATACTCCTCCTCTAGCTGCATCTTGTCTGAAATTGGCCCTACCATTGTGACTTGCGCAGGATAAGGATGACTATCCAGTAATTGTTTTATTTCCTGCTGAAACGATTCAGACATAGGTCCTACCAAACGAAGCTCCCAGTCCGTCAGCTGTGCTGCTAGAAAGGCTTTTATTGTAAAAATGGTCTGCTTCTCTGGTGCATCTAATCGGCCCACTGATAGAATTCTATTTTCTTTTTCATGAAATTGCACGGGCTCTGTGTCAAAATACTCATAAAAGCCATTTGGGATATGTTGAACATCTAATTGTGAAAACTCTCGAATGTCAGTTTGAATCGATACACATTCGGAGGTCAGAAGATCACAAAGCTGTAGCAATTCTAGAAAGTATGGATAGGTTTTTAATCGACTTAACCAAAATCGATTAACATCTAACTTCATATAAACTTTGCCATTCGGATTAAACTGCTTATATGTTTGAAGAATGGACAGATAGGATGGGTATGGTCCTATAGCAAATACAAGATCAATGTTCTTGGCATGCTTCACTAAATAAGCATTCATATTGGCAACATAATCAATCCCTATTGGAACCTGCTCAAA
Organism: Lysinibacillus sp. GW247-5R2A; assembly: GCF_059424475.1. Lineage (NCBI taxonomy): Bacteria > Bacillati > Bacillota > Bacilli > Caryophanales > Bacillaceae > Lysinibacillus > Lysinibacillus sp. GW247-5R2A. Next base: position 168,465 of record NZ_JBWKZL010000005.1, read on the forward strand.
TTTAACAGCCGGAAAAGATTGTTGCAGAAGGGTTTCATTCATTTCTGTCGTCACTATACTAACTTCATAGCCTAAATACTCCCCTAGTAAAATAGGCACAAGACAAAGATCTTTGAAAATGTGTGCATCGGAAAGTTTAGCTGATTCCACGCTACAAATAAATGCGATCCTTTTTGTCATCGAATCCCTCTTTCTTAAAAAGCGCTCTTTCCTAGTTTATGCCCACACCTGTCAAACGTGTATAACTTAGTAAAATGTCACAACGATCCCCATAGTTCTCTAGCAAAAATAAAGGTAATCCATAAAATTACTCTCTTAAAAACCTTATGATAGCAAGCAATTGCCTACAATAGCCCTCTATCCACGCATATTGTAATAAAGAATCTGTTCAGTAAACATGAAGAACTAAACTACTTAATCAGGATGGAGGGATAAAATGAAAATAAGCTTTTTATCACCTACTTATAATAGCGAAGAATGGATCCTAACAATGCTTGACAGTATTCCTAAAGAATATGCCTATGAAATTATCGTTGTAGATGACGGCTCCACCGATAAGACGTTAGCTATTTTACAGGACTATCAAAAAAACTGTACAGCGTTAAAAATCATCGTTCATCCAACGAATCTAGGTGCAAGCGTGTCCTATAACCGATGCATCGCTGAAGCAACAGGTGATTATATCGCCATCATCGATAGTGATGACCACTATTTACCTGCCATCCGCAATGTATTAGCACAGGTGGATGGTGAATTTGATATTTACTATTACAACATGATCATTAAGAATGGCTATGCGTTTATTAAAGATGAATCCAATCGTTATTCCTTGCCAGGACAATTTAAAATCATACGAAGAAGCTTTATCGGAGACGCGAAGTTTACTATACGTAAAGATATTGCAGGAGATTGGGATTTTAATTGTGCGCTCATGGACAAAAATCCAACTAGTAAATATACCCATGAATACGCTTATTGGTACAACTATCCACGAGAAAACTCAGAATGCGATTTGCATGAAAGAGGATTGAAATAACATGATGAATGGACCTAAGCATGTGGGAGGTGTAACAAGCCAGACAATGTTTAAAGATAAAATTTTACTGATTACGGGAGGAACAGGATCTTTTGGTAATGCGGTACTAAATCGATTTTTAACTACGGATATTAAGGAAATACGGATTTTTTCAAGGGATGAAAAAAAGCAAGATGATATGCGAAAGCTTTATCAAAACTCTAAAATTAAATTTTATATCGGGGATGTACGTGATTTACAAAGCCTCCACCCTGCGATGTATAACGTAGATTATGTGTTCCATGCTGCGGCCCTCAAGCAAGTTCCCTCTTGTGAATTTTTCCCTTTAGAGGCTGTTAAAACAAATATCTTAGGAACAGATAATGTTTTAACTGCGGCAATTCAAGCTGGCGTTAAAAAGATTATTTGTCTATCTACAGATAAGGCGGCATACCCTGTCAATGCGATGGGGATATCCAAGGCGATGATGGAGAAGACATTTATTGCTAAATCACGGATGGTCGACCCAAAGCAAACATTGATTTGTGGTACACGATACGGGAATGTAATGGCTTCAAGAGGCTCAGTCATACCACTTTTCATCGAACAAATAAAAGCTGGTAAACCTTTAACTATTACCGATCCAAATATGTCTCGTTTTATGATGAGCCTGGAGGAAGCAGTCGAATTGGTGTTATATGCATTCTCACATGCGCAAAATGGCGATATTATGGTGCAAAAATCACCCGCTGCTACGATTGAGAATTTAGCACAAGCTCTCCTTGAAATTTTCCAAGTGAACAATGCGATTCATATTATCGGCACACGGCATGGGGAAAAACGGTATGAAGTATTATGTACAAAGGAAGAAGCAGCAAAAGCCATAGATTTAGGTAATTTTTACCGAATCCCAGCAGATAATCGAGATTTGAATTATGGAAAATATCTGGATGAAGGCTCTCCTAAAATTACCTTATCGGATGAATATAATTCCAATAATACACAAATGTTAAACGTGATGGCTATTAAAGAAAAATTACTAACCTTATCTCTCATTCAAGAAGAGCTTCTCCATTGGACTGGAGGAACACCATGAAATTTTTAGTGCTCGGCGCTTCTGGCATGGCAGGTCATACCATTTCCATCTACTTACGGGAGCAAGGATATGATGTGACAACGTATACGAGAACTGCTTTCGCTTATGGAAATAATATTACCGGTGATATTACAGATTTGAACTTTTTACGCTCACTTCTTCAAGGCCATCCGTATGATATCGTTATTAATTGTATCGGTATGTTAAATCAAGCGTGTGAGGCAAATCCTGAGAAAAGTATTTTCTTGAATAGTTATTTACCACATGCTATCGTATCTCTCCTTGAGAATCGCCAGACGAAGCTTATTCATATGAGTACTGATTGTGTATTTTCAGGTGAAAACGCACCCTATTATGAAAATAGTGTACAGGACGGCACTACCTTCTATGACCGGACAAAGGGTTTAGGCGAAATTGATCATACCAAGCATTTAACATTCCGTAATTCAATTATTGGCCCTGATTTGAAAATGGATGGAATTGGGCTTTTCAATTGGTTTATGCACCAAAAAGGTCCGATTCACGGCTATACGGGTGCTATTTGGACGGGGGTCACGACCCTCACCCTAGCGAAAGCTATGGAGCAAGCGGTGCAGGAAGAATTAACTGGACTCTATCATCTTGTCAATACATCGCCTATATCCAAATACGATCTGCTTCATTTATTGAATAAGCACTTTATGGACCATACAATAAAGATTACTCCACATCAGCTTATTGATATTAATAAAACATTAATAAATACTAGAAACGATTTTTCCTTTACAGTCCCTAGCTATGAAGAAATGATAATTGACATGAAGGAATGGATTTTGCAGCATAAGGATTTATATCCTCATTATATTTCTTAAAACTTCAACTCTATTACGAGTATCGTTACTCATAATGGAGTTTTTCTATTGAATGACTGTGCCCACTGGCAATTGTCCTTCCTTGATCCAATTTTCTACAAAACGATTGAAGAATGCAGGCTGGGCTAATGATATTCCATGCCCTATGTTGTTCAGCATGATTCCTTTTGCATTTGGATGATTTTGTACAAGCGCTTGTGCGGATTTTTTCATTATTTTTTTCTCTTGATTGCCAACAGTAATTAAAATATGACCCTGTGCATTGTGGAAATTACGTGGGATTGAAAACGTCATATTTTCTTGTAAAACTTGAATTAATACATCGTATGTCATCTTAGAGCTATCATAAAAATAGCGGTCAAAATAGCGATCATCGATGTATAAGGTTTTCGCCTGAAGTTTTGCGAAGGTTTTATTTTTGATAAGCGGGAATGATAGTCGGAGAAACGGCCGAATCATCCTTGCTGTAGTAGGAGAAGGAATAACAAGAGCACTATTAATAATCGAAAAGTCAATTAAACTGGGCTTTATGCTTAACATTTGTATGGCAATTTGAGCGCCTAATGAAAAGCCAATAACAATTACCTGCTTGCCATTCGCTTTTTCCTCTAAGAGCTGTACGAGATGTTGTGCACTTTGTTCAATAGAAAATGACTGATCGGACATAAGCTCAGGCACTACGCAGTGATAATTGGAGAAGTGTTGAATTTGTTGTTCCCACATCCATCCCCCAACACCACCCCCATGAAGAAACATCATCACTGGACCGTCGAAATGGCCATACTCTTTATATTGCATAATGGATACATGCACCTACTTTCTTTCCGATTTAGCTTCTTAAAAGCTTGTTTGAGATTGATTGGGTGTCTAGGTTTTTGTATTTCCTGGGCAATTGTTAACGCATGTTTTTTTCGTTGCAGAAATTAATTGCCTCAACCTGTCAAAATGCGTATCATTTACAAATGATCATCCCAAAAGTCCTTACTAAAACTCGTGTTTGCTTGATGCTTCCCTGCTGGTTTTACAATATCAGAACCTCTCAAAATGACACCTTTTCCAAATTTTTGTTCAATTTGATCTACCAATTTAATAATCGGTTCGTCTTTAATATGTTCTTCAAAATCAAAAAAAGTTAGCTGCTGAGTCATCTCTTTAATGTCACTTACATTGGAAATAGTTACACCCAATAATCGAACAGGCTCCTCATTCCAGTTTTTAGTAAACAGATTCCACGCCTGTTCAACTATATCCTCTTTTGAAAATATCGCGTTATTGACCGATTTACTCCGAGTATACGTTTCCCAAGAAGCTGTACGAATGATAATACTCACAGTCACTCCAGCGAGCTTTTTAGCCTTCAATCTTTCTGCTACCTTTTCAGAAAGGGTTGTCATTATTTTACATAATTCATCTCGGTCAGTCGTATCATGAGATAATGTTGTCGAATTCCCTACACTCTTCGTATCATATATTGCTTCTGGGTCAACAGGTCGGTCATCCACGCCATTGGCCTTCTGTTTCAAGCGAAGTCCATTGATACCAAACTTCTGTTTTAATGTGTATTCATCAGCCGCAGCTAGTTCTCCAATTGTTTGAATACCTAACTCTTTCAGTTTTTCTGCCGTGCTTTTCCCGATTCCATGCATCTCTTTCACATTCAATGGCCACAAAACAGAAGGGACATCACGTTTACGTAATATGGTTATGCCCATTGGCTTTCTCATATCACTGGCCATTTTTGCTAAAAACTTATTGGGTGCAATGCCGATTGAACAAGGCAATTGTAGTTCGTTCCAAATTCGTTCTTGTATACCATGTACATGTTCTAAGACATTTTGTCCTTCGATTATCGGCAATTGTATATAACCTTCATCTATAGAAACGGGTTGAAGTATTTCACTATACTCTTTCAGTAATCCAAAAAAAGATTTTGAAGCAGCTCTATATCGTTCAAAATTTGGAGGTAGCACAATTAATTCTGGGCATTTTCTTCTTGCCTCACCGACATTCATGGTTGTATACACACCACTTTTTCTAGCTTCATAGCTACATGTAATAACGATACCTCTACGTTCCTTTGGATTACCTGCAATGGCTATAGGCTTTCCTTTTAATGAGGGATCGTAAATTTGTTCCACTGAGGCATAAAAGCAATTAAGGTCAATATGTAAAATGATTCTTCCTTTATGCAATTTCGTTCACCTCACTTTAGTTTTAATAGTAGCTATATTTTATCATAGATAGGTCCTTGAACACTTAATCTACCATCTAAGTATGTTTCATAATAAAATAAAAAGGTTCTTTTGATGTAAACTCTCGGAAATCGAGTGACATCAAAAAACCTTCTATTTTGGTTACCTATCCTATTAGAATCTAACCAATGAGCTCCCTTCCTACTGGTTGGTAAATGGTGAGAAATCATCACTTGTTTGGTCGTAATCTTCCATCCGCTTTTGAACCTTTATTTCATCTGAAGCTGCTATTCCTGTTATTAGTAGATTAAGTAAGGCAAAGGTTGGTGTAGTACCTTTTAGAGAAATAGGAGGAGGAGCCACCACCTTAAACATAATGTCCGAAAGAAGCCCTAATGGGGACAACTCATCGTCTGTTATGCCTATCACTTGTGCCCCTTTTTTCTTTGCTGCTTTTACAAATGCATTCGTTTCTTTTGAATATCGAGGAAAAGAAATAGCCACCAATAATGTCTTGTCATCGACTAAGGATAATAAATAATTAGAATCCTCTATTTCTCCACGATATAAAAACGTATTTCCTACAACAACATTGAGACTAAACGATAGCCAGTTAGCAGGACCATATGATGAACGGAAGCCAATGACGATTCTTTTTTCAGAACTAATTAAAAGATCTATAGCTTTTTTATACTGGGTGTAATCTATTTGTTCTAGCGTTGCGCGTATATACGAGGTATCTTTCTCGATTACATGTTGAATTAAATTTGTATCTTTTAAAGACTTGGACGTAGATCGAAGTCCTTCAATTGGATCTGCAATGGGTGAAGAATCTTCTAATAAAGTAGCTTGAATTTCTTTTTGCAACTCGCTAAATCCAGAATACCCAAGAGCATAGGATAGCCTAATCACCGTTGTATCGCTTGTTTCACTTGCAATACCTAGCTGCTTCGATGTTTGAAATGCAACCTCTTTTGGAAAGTCAACAATATATTTTGCAACTAATTTCTGTCTTTTTGTCAGTTCATTAAATTGTTTTCTAATTCTTTCATTATAATTATCCATACAGCCAGCCCTTCCAATGTGTTAATCGAGGTATATAACTTATATAATACCGGTTCAGTAAATGGTTGATTACTAAAAAACTCCCATTTTATTATTCAGTATGCATCACTTTTATATTTAAAAAACCACTAAATCACTTAGAGATAATGAGCTCCAAGTTTTATCCTTTTATCTGTCGGTGTAATTTATCCAATGAACATTTACTATAGTACAAACATTCAATCTATTACGTAGGTAATTTGGTAATTACACGAACCTTTATTGTGAGTTTTATGTATAATTTCAGTTTCATATTTTTAGCATAAGATCCTGGGTATTCACTTTAAACATTTAGCGTGAATACCCCAACATTCATTGATTTTTAACAAGAAAATAACTTACTATTTGTAACATCATCATACCATTTAGCTATGAATTGTTATAGTTGTATATTTTTTCATACCCGATTATATTTGTTAAATTATTAATAGCCCTTGGGTTTAAAAGTTAAACGGTTACTTTATTAAGAAAATGATTATAAGCAACTCTCGATAATTTAGATATTATACTAGCACCTTCTGCTTCAGTATTATTTCCTATAGAAAATACTGAAATGATAAAATTACCTTTATTATCAGGGAGCTGGACTATCCCAGAATCATTGACAACACTTGCAATGGTGCCAGTTTTATGAGCAACAACAGTATTTTGAGGTAATAAATAAGGTATTCTACTTCGAAACTGTTGCTTGGCAAGGATTTCAAACATATCATGACAAGCTTTTTCAGAGATTAATTGCTTATTTGCCATTTTTTCTAACAAAAGTGCCATATCAGCTGCGGTTGTTACATTGTTTGCATGACTTTCTTTAAATACAATTGAATGATGATCAATTTCACCATTTTTAAATCGACGGTTAATGTCATTATAAGTGTCCATTGAGAATTTTTGTGGAGGTAATCCCACACAAGAGCAAAGAAGCTCCCAGCAGCTGAGACGAATGTAAGTATTGCTTAGTCCAATTTCTTTCATATATTGATTTACATTTTCTTTCCCTAAAATACTCAATAATTTATCTGTTCCAACATTATCACTAACAATTATCATCATAGTCGCTAAATTTTTTATCGTAACGTCGATTCCAGGAATTAACTCCTTAAATATACCTGATCCATTGACTAAATCCTCTTCTTCCAACCTAATACGTTCTTTAAGTTCGACCTTCCCCATTTGAACATCACGATATAAAGTGGCCAAAATAGGAATCTTAAAAACACTTGCAGCTTGAAATAAACGATTCTCATTTATTGCAGCAGTCTCTCCAGATTCCAGATGTTTCACATAAACCCCGAATGTCCCAGTAGCTTCTTGTATAATTTTTTCCAAACTCTCTTGTAATTCCATCATCAACATCCTCTCAAATTTCTACATAAGGAGTTCAATATGAAAACCTTGGAACTCACTAGTTAAGTGGTATATTTACGGAAACTTTAGGGAATTGTCTAAAATGATATGATATTCCGTATGCTTCACTATTATCATCTACTAGTATCTCAGCTATTTCTGTAAAGTCATTAAAATATGCTATAAACATGTTATCGCTCACAAAAGTTATTGGTATCTCTACATTTTGTGAGAGTAGAACTGGGTTTCCTTCTTTGATTTTAATGCAGACTTTCGTCCCTTCATTCGATTGATATTCTCCTTGATACTGTTGAAGTCGTTCTTCTGAAATATCATATTCTTCAAAGGTAAGGTGATTGGCGTCTACTTCTCTTTCACTCAAAACATTAAAAGCAAGTTGCATAATCCGGGCAGCAGGTACACCTGCCAAGTTAGTTAATACAACACCTGTAACCCCTTTTTCAGGTAAAATACTTAATTGAGCTGAAATTCCCTTGAGCCCTCCACCATGTTCAATAAGAGTAGTGCCAAAATAATCGGGAGTAATCATAAAACCATATCCATAGAATCTTCCAGGTTGTAATTGAACATGGGGTTTAGTCATTTCTTTTACACTTTCTTCAGATAATATTTGCACACCATTTACTACACCAGCATTACGGAAAATTTCTGCATACAATAACATGTCTTTAGCTGTAGATTTCAAAAAGCCTGCCGCTCGCATTGAAGTAGAATCCCACCAAATTGGTGCAGCCAAAACGCGTTTTGTTCCATCGCTTTTCTCCTCTGTATAGCAAGTGGTGATATTTTCATAATCACCGTACTCCTCAATTGTGAAATAGCTGTTTTCCATACCACAAGGTGTGAGGATATGATCATATATATATTGTTCATAACCTTTTCCACTGATTCGTTCGATGATTGTTCCTAACAAGGCATATGATTCATTGGAATAACTAAAATGTGTACCAGGTGCCCCCAATAATTCAATATCTTGTTCATCAATAAACTGCATAAGTTGCTCATAAGTGTCGATTGGTCCGTGATCTTCAACATTAATATTTAAACCTGGATAATTTTTTACAGTTGGGTCAAGATCTAGTGACCTTTTCATTGCGTAAAATAACGAGGACATTGGAGGCAATCCTGCTGTGTGAGTCATAAAGTGATGAATAGTGATATCTTTAATAGTCTCTTTATTTTTAACGTTGAATTCAGGTAAGTACTTACTAACAGGATCATGCACATTCAATTTACCGACTTCCTGCAGTTGCAATATAGCCACACAAGTAAATGATTTTGTTATCGACCCAATACCAAAAACTGTATTTTCAGTTACAGGTAGTACATCGTCTACATTACGGAAGCCAAATCCTTTATGGTAAAGAATTTCCCCAGCTTCAGCAATTGCAACCGAAGTACCAGGAATCTTATGTTTTTCCGTTATCTTTTGACCAGCCTCTTCAAATGCTTTTAAATTCACATCTACTTTCATTTCTTTTCCTCCTTTAGAGTAGTTGTATATAATAATGTAGATCGAATCGATGATCTAACTATTATCCTCACATTATTGATTCTCAGTCGTTATCAACTTCGAAAAATCTTCTACAGGTAAATGTCTGTTTATAAAATCGAGCATTGAATTCAATCTAGCTATTCTTAATTCGGGTTTGCCGTATTGGAGGAGCCCATGACTTGATTGTGGGATACGAACCAATTCTACTTCTCCTCCTCGACGCTTAATATGGGAATAAAACTGTTCTGCCTGCTCTATTGGACATCGTAAATCATCTTCATTGTGTAGAAGTAGAAGTGGCGTTTTTACATTATCTACATAGGCAAGAGGAGAGAATTTCCAAAGATTCTCCAAATCTGTCTTTCCAAGAAACTCCTGATCAATAAAATATGGTGCTATATCGCTTGTGCCATACATGGAAACCCAATTCGAAATACAGCCTTCAGAAACTGCTGCAAAAAATCTATCGGTGTGAGAGATGAGCCAATTTACCATGAATCCACCATAGCTAATTCCATTAACGGCTACCCTATTTTTATCAAGATAATGATTTTTTTGTAGGGCAAATTCCAGTCCGTTCAAAATATCATTCATATCCTTTCCACCATAATCACCATGTACAGCATTGGTAAATTCTACACCGAATCCTGAGCTTCCTCGTGGGTTCGTATAGATAACTGCATAACCTCGTGCAGCGAATAATTGCAATTGATGAAAATATGTGAAACCATAAGCAGAATGTGGTCCTCCATGAATATCTAATAGAACAGGATATTTTTTCTCAGGATCAAAGTTAGCGGGTTTTAAAATAAAACCTTGCATATACCAGTTATCAACAGAATTATAGGAAAAAACCTCAGGTTCAACTACGATGAGTTCGGATAATAACTTGTCGTTGCAGTCATCCAGACGAACTTCAGTTTCAGGGAAAATGGGTACACGTAATTGAGAAAAAGCTTCTGTTGGATACCGATAATTACAGTCGGCTGTATTCGTTTCATCAATTTTAATGGCTGATATCTTCCCAGGATGATTTACTGTCGAATAGGCCATACTAATCGTCTCTTCTCCATCAAATGAAAAATGAAAAATAGTGCGGTCTCCACCAGCAATAATTACCGGATAATCGTTATTTTTGTCATTCGAGAATCTAACAATTTCATTTCTTCCTTCATGGGTACTAAGCGCATAAATATACCTACTATTATTAGACCATTGAGGGCGAAGTGCATATCTGAGATTACGCATATCTGTAAAAGTCATATCAAGGAGGGTGTCTTGATATTTTTTACTTAAACATCTAACATCCCCTCCCTCTGAAGGTATAACTAACAATTCCTTCTGTTCTGCATGGTTGCCAAAAAACGCTATCCACTTTCCATCAGGTGAATAAGAAGGTGAGCTTGCTTCCGTGTCACTGTATAGCAACTCCGCATCTCCTCCAGAAGAAGAAACTCGATAAACCTTTCCTCCAAAAAGAAAATTTTCATTTTCTGCGTTTGAACTGAACACGATATATTTTCCATCTGGTGAAACGTCAGGCTGATGAACTTCATTTTTTCCTTTTGTTATCAAAACGAATGTTCCAGTATCTATATGAATAGCAACAATTTGACGTTTGTACGGTTTATGAAGCCCAGCTCCATCATTTTTGTAATATAGATGATGATAGCGTTTAGCCCCATCTCTCCATAACTTATCCTCTTGTTCCTTCTCACTATTTGCTTCATTAATTGTTGCATTTTCATGAAAGGTTTCTAGTTCCGAATGTTCAACTACAGGTACCAATCCATATATCGTTTTACCGTTAGGAGCCCATACTATTGAGCTAATTCCTTGACGAAACTTTGTCAGACACTGGGCCTCTCCACCATCGAGAGATAACAGCCATACCTGCATTCCGTAAGCACGGTTCGAGATAAATGCTATGGTTTTTCCATCGGGTGACCAGATAGGATTGACGTTTCTTATGCCTGAGGATGTCAAAACTCTTCGTGTTTTTCCTTCTACATCGCTTAAATATAAATGTGTTTCGTAATTATTTTCTTTCACAGCTATGGTTCTTTCATAAACTACCTGTTGTCCATCAGGAGAAATAACCGGATTGCTTGGCCATTCAAAGTTATAAATATCTTCTGGCACTGTAGTTCTTAACATCTTTTATCACTCCTTATTAATAATAGATATTTCACTATTGCAATTATTCAGAAAAAATTTTCGCAATATTCTAATCTAGTCTCTTCTACTAATTTTCACTAATACTATGGTTTAAATAATTTAATGGTCGTCATAGCAAGTATTTTTACACCATTTTGCAAAGCATCTAAGTTAAAATTCATATTAGGATGGTGCAGTCCAGGTTGTAAATCGGTTCCAAGTCCAATCATTGTAGCTTTAATATGAGGAAAATACTTTTTATAATAATGGAAATCTTCCCCTCCAGGAGTAATGACTGGCGCTGTGATTGCGTCATTCCCTAGAGCTTCAATAATAGCTTCTCCCACTAGTTCCTCAAGTTGTGAACTGGGTTCCGCAGCAATCATTGATGCTAGAGTCTCTATTTCAACTATTGCCCCATTGGCTGAACCCGAAGTAAGAACCGCATTTTCTACCTTTTTAAGTAAATCTTTCATAACATAGTTCTGTTGTGCACGGACATCAATGCCAAATTCAGCATAATCGGGAATGATATTAATATTGTTTCCACCCGCCTGAACCATGGTTATTTTGGCAGATGAGGATAATGTCGGATCCGTTTTAACTGAGTTAACAGCCTGAATAATGGCTCCAAGTGAATCTACAACATTTATTCCAAGATTTGGTCGTGAACCATGAGCTTGAATCCCTTGAATCCTTCCTTTTAATAGAGTTGTGGCGCCATGATAGATGGCAGGAGATGCTTGGCCAAATTTTAATTCTTGAATTGGCCGTACATGTATCCCTAGTAAACAATCAACATCATCCATAACGCCTCTATCTATTAGAGCCTTAGCCCCTAAACCGGATTCCTCAGCTGGCTGAAAAATAATTTTAATAAGACCCCTTGGTTGAAAACCTAATTTCTTTAGACAAGAAATAGTATGAAGTACCATTGTCATATGAGCATCATGACCACAGGAATGATTGGCTTTCCATTCACCGTCGACCAGCTGCCATAACGCATCAATGTCTGCTCTAATTCCAATGGTTGGACCAAATTTCTCATTTCCCCAATATCCAACAACTCCAGTATGCTCCTCAAACCTCTCAAAAGGTATTTTCAAATATTCGAATTGCTTACATAAGTAATCCGTTGTCTCTTTTTCTTCCCAACTAATTTCCGCATTACAATGAAAATGATGATATGTTGAATTTATTAACTCTTTATTCTCATCAACCCAATTTTTGATTTGTTCAATCATATAGAGGCTCCATGGATTTATTTTCAATAACATAAAAATGAATGTTAGCTAAATTTTTTTTTAACATTCCGGTTACTACAAAACCTTTTGAGAAAGCATCATTTACTGCATCTCTCAACTTATACCTCCAAGCCTTCGCCGCTTCAAAATCCTCTTGTTTCAAAATCTGAAAATTAGCTGGAACAGGTATTAAATACCCCTCTTCATTCTTGATTGATTCTATCTCATCAGGATATGGAATATTTCCACTATCACTATATGACAGAAGCGACTTATAGTGATTAACCAATGTATCCTTTTTGACTATACCTGTAAGTGCATTCGTTACTCGGTTCGAACAAATATCCCATTCGACTAAAAAACGATCAGATGGTAGACCTTTATTCAGTTTATCGCTCATTTCACCATAATAAGAAGGAAAGTACGTTTGGGAATATGCTCCTAGCTTATTTAGATTAAAGTATGCATTTTTGGCTTCTAAAGGATCAAAAGTCCATACAATTTTTTGATAGCCGTAATCTACTGCCCACTCCCTTTGCTTAAGTTTTAGCTGTAATCCGATCCCATAATTTCGGTACTTACTATGGACGCCAGTCATATGAGAGATTAAATATTTTCCCCCATTCTTAAAGCCAGAAAAACCGTATGAAAATCCAATTAATTCACCTTCTTTAAACGCTCCAACAATGTTTCCCCCATTGTGAGTTGCAGCAACAAGCTGCGGAAGAGGTGTTACTACATCTTTATCCCAAATATCTTCTTGAAAACAGACTACATCTTGTATTTCCTTTAACCCTATAATACTTTTATAGATGATTGGTTGTGTGAAAACCATGGGTAAATCCCTCCATTCATCATGAAATAAGATCAACTTGAAAATCATTTAGTAGAACTTTACTTTATCTCTCATAAACTCTTTCTGATTCACTGTAAGTTGATTAATGAATTCCTGGTTAACCTCAAAACCAATGCCAGGTTGTTCTGGAACAATAATAGTGCCAGCCTTTGAAAGTTTTACTTCTGGTAAAATGATATCTTTATCAAAATATCGACTAGAAGCAGATGTATCACCTGGAATACTAAAGTTACTTAATGAAGCGATTGCGATGTTATGAGCTCTACCTATCCCAGTTTCAAGCATTCCCCCACACCATACAGGAATGTTATTTTCCTCACACAAATCGTGCATTCTAATAGCTTCGAATAGCCCTCCTACACGACCAACTTTAATATTAATAATTTTACACGCATTAATTTCAATAGCCTTTCTTGCGTCTTCTACTGAATGTATACTTTCATCTAGACAAATAGGAGTGGTTAATGCGTCCTGTAATTTTGCGTGATCGATAATGTCGTCATGAGCTAACGGCTGTTCAACCATCATTAAATGAAACTGATCTAATTCTTTTAATAGTTGTAAATCATCCAGACTGTAGCAAGAATTAGCATCCGCCATTAGTGGAATTTGTTCTCCAAACTTTTTCCGAATAGCCTCTAAAGGTTTGATGTCCCAGCCAGGTTTAATTTTCACTTTAATCTTTTTGTAGCCATCCTCTAAAAAGTCTGCCACCTTGTTTAATAGTGTTTCTATATTATTTTCAATTCCAATGCTTACGCCCACTTCAATCTCGGAGCGATTCCCTCCTAATACAGTAGATAGCGTTTGTCCTTTTTGCTTGCTATATAAATCCCAAATTGCCATTTCTAGCGCTGCTTTTGCCATGTTGTTTCTACGTATATAGGAAAATAATTTTGAAAAATCTTTGGGCTCTTTAATTTCATTTTCTAATAGCTTTGGAATTAAGTAAGTTTCAAGCATGTGCCATACTGTACCTGTAGTCTCTTCATTGTAGATAGGAAAAGGCATCGCGACACTTTCAGCAAAACCAACTTTATCTCCACTATGGACCTTTACGATGATAATATCCTTTTCAGTCACTTTACCGAAGCTAGTTTCAAACGAAGATTTTAAGGGTAATTTAATTCTTTGTAACGAAATTTTATTTATTTCCATTTAGTAATACCTTCCTTTTTATATAAAATTACTTTTAGTCTCTTACTTCCATTCTTTCTGGCTCAAACAAATGACAAGCTACAAAATGTCCCGGTTTAACTTCTATGTTTCGAGGTTTTTTTATCCTACAAACCTCCATACATGCGAAGCACCGTGGATGGAAAGTACAACCAAGAGGAGGATTTACCGGATTTGGAACATCACCAGTTAAAATAATCCGGTCTTTTTTTTCACTTTCAGGATTTGGGATAGGAACAGAAGACATAAGGGACTTTGTATATGGATGAAGAGGGTCAGCAAATAATTGGTTTTTATCGGCAAACTCTACCATTCTCCCTAGATACATAACTCCAATTCTGTCACTAATGTGTTTTACAACACTTAAATCATGAGCAATAAAAATATATGTTAGTCCTAATTCTTTCTGGAGGCTTTGAAACAGGTTAAGTATTTGTGCCTGTACAGATACATCTAAGGCGGAAACTGGCTCATCTGCGATGATAAGTGAAGGGCCAACCGCGATAGCTCGGGCGATACCAATTCTTTGTCTTTGCCCTCCACTAAATTCGTGAGGATATCGATCTGCATGAAAAGCACCTAACCCTACCATTTGCAGAATCTCTATTACTTTCTGTCTTCTTTCTTTTTTAGTCGCTCCTATTCCATGTGTTAACAGTGCTTCTTCTAAAATAGAAGAGATTCGTAGGCGAGGATTTAAAGAAGCAAATGGATCTTGGAAAACAATTTGCATTTGTTTTCTGAGCTTTCTCAATTCCTGCCTGCTCAAGCTTAGAACATCTTTGCCTTCAAATAGGATGTTTCCACTTGTTGGTTCAATTAATTTTAAAATACTTCTTCCAGTTGTAGACTTGCCACAGCCGCTTTCTCCAACAATTCCTAATGTTTCTCCTTTAAATAGCTTGAAAGTAACGCCATCAACAGCTTTGACATAGTCCTTATTTTTTGAAAAAAAACTTTTATTGATTGGAAAATAGGTTTTTAGATTTTGAACTTCTAGCAATACTTCACTCATGCGAATGCCTCCTCCTTACTATATAGCCAACATCTAACGGAGTGTTCATTATTCGTTTTTATGAGAGGTGGGTTGCTTTCAAAACATTTTGAATGAGCTTGGACGCACCGAGAAAAGAATGGACATCCTTTCGTTACTTCTCCAATATTCGGTACATTGCCTTCGATTGGTTGCAGCTTATCCTGCTCATCTTCAAGACTAGGAATAGAATTTAATAGACCTATCGTATAAGGATGTTTTGGGTTTTTATAGATCGTTTTCACATGTGCTTCTTCAACAATTTGTCCATAATACATAACCATCACCCGATCAGCCATTTCCGCTACAACACCTAAATCATGCGTGATTAATAGTATGGCTGTATCGTAGTTAGTTTTGAGATCATTCATTAAGTCTAAAATCTGGGCTTGTATTGTTACATCTAATGCTGTTGTCGGCTCATCCGCAATTAATAGGCTGGGATTACACGCCATCGCCATCGCAATCATGATCCTTTGTCTCATTCCTCCAGAAAGTTGATGTGGATATTCGTGAACAATTTTTTCCGGACGTGGAATGCCAACCTTTTTTAATATATCTACCGTTTGCTTTTTTAACTCATCCCCTGTGGCATCTGTATGGATCTTAATAACCTCACTAATTTGCCTGCCAATTCTATGAACAGGATTTAAGGATGTCATAGGCTCCTGGAATATCATTGAAACATCTTTCCCCCGAATCGAACGCATTTTCTTTTCAGATATTTGATTAAAATCCATATCTTTGAAAAGAATTTTCCCTTCAATTTCACCAACACCATTTGCTATTAATCTCATGATGGAAAGGGACGTAACACTTTTTCCACATCCAGATTCCCCCACCAAAGCAAGTGTTTCACCTTTATTAATAGTAAAGTTCACCTGACTCACCGCATTGACAAAATCTCTCTTCCCCGTTTTAAATTTAATAGATAGGTCTTCCACTCTCAGAAGCGCTTCATCTTTTACGAGATCCGTTCCCATATTTTTCACTCCCAAGCAGTTATTTTTGCCTTGGATCTAATGCATCACGCAATCCATCACCTAGCAGATTAAAACCAAGGACGACTAACATAATGGCCATACCTGGGAATAGAGACATCCACCAAGCCTGCCCTAAAAAAGCTTTCCCGACGTAAGCCATCGAACCCCATTCAGGAGTTGGAGGCTGAGCACCGAGCCCCAAAAAGCTTAATGCTGCAGCTACTAGAATACTAGTTCCAAATTGTAAGCTGGATAAAACAATTACTGGTGATAGGACATTGGGCAATACGTGCTTTACAATGATTTTAAAATCTGAAACGCCAAGTGCCTTAACTGCCTCTATATATTCTTTTTCTCTTATTGATAAAACCGATGCTCGAACTACCCTTACATACGAAGGTATTGCCGAAATTGCGACTGCAATCATCGCGTTCGTTAATCCGACCCCAAGTACAGCAATAATAGCGATGGCTAGAAGGAGTGAAGGAAAAGCCAGTAAAATATCCATAACCTGCATAATATAAATATCAAATTTACGATAATAGCCTGCTATCACCCCTAAAATGACACCGATAACACCTGCGATTAGCACTGCAACAAGCCCCATCATTAAGGAAACCCGACCACCATATAAGATTCTTGAAAATATATCTCTCCCAAAATCATCTGTCCCTAAAAAATATTGTCCTCCTGGAGGTAAAAACCTTTGTTCGAAATTCATTACGTCAACTGGATGTGGAGCTATCCAAGGAGCTAGTAAGGAAATTGATACGAAGAATAATAAGATAAATGCCCCACTAACAGCACTTTTGTTAGTTATTATTCTTTTCCCCACGATCGACCAGTACGATTTAGACTTTGCTTCAGAATCTTTATTGTGAGGAGGATTAAATTTAGTTTCTGAATCTGTAAGTTTAGGAGCTGAACTACTCAAAATACTTGCCTCCCTTTCTAATACTTAATACGAGGATCTACTAGACTGTAAACGAGATCCACGATCATATTAGTTATAATAAAAAGAAATGCCATAAATAGAACTAACCCTTGTACGGTTGGCAAATCCCTTTTAGTAATGGCTTCAATAGAAAAACTCCCTAACCCCGGTAGTGCAAATACAGTTTCTATGACTACAGCACCTGCTAATAGAAAACCAAACTGTAGACCAATTAAAGTAATAACTGGGATCATCGCATTTTGGAGGGCATGTTTAAAAATCATAGTAATCATGGCAAGCCCTTTAGCTTGAGCCGTTCTCATAAAATCCTGTTTAATGACTTCAAGCATGCTAGACCTCGTCATTCTTGCTATATTGCCTGCTGAGCCTAAACCCAGTGTTATAGATGGCAAAATTAACGAGTAAAACCCTTGATAGCCAGAAATAGGAAAAATATTGAATTGGTAGGAAAACATCCAAATTAAGAATAATGCTATCCAAAAACCTGGTGCAGATATTCCTATTAAGGAAATCACCATAGCTAGCTGGTCAAAGATTGTGTTTTGTTTCACTGCTGCTAAAATACCCATTAAAATTCCAATGACGGATCCAATGATTAAACTATACAGTGCTAGTTGTACTGTAATAGGAAAACGAGCCATAATCTCTTCACCCACTGTCAAGCCCGTAATATAGGAAGTCCCTAAGTTCCCTTGCAACACATTTTTAATGTAATCAATGTATTGAATAAAAAGCGGTTGGTCTAAACCTAAAGTCTTTTTCATTTCAACTATGGCCTCTTCTGAAGCAAAGTCTCCTAGAATATAAGTTACGGGATCACCCGGTATGAAATGCATCATCAAAAAGACTAAAATTGATACACCAATTAGAGTAATAAACATTGAAAGAGTTCGATTCAAAATATATTTAGACAAGTTTTAATCCCCCCCTTTTAATAAGGTAGTTAGCGATGAGCGGTCCCTAACTTTACAGGTTAATTTTTATTTCGAAGTGATATCATTGAAAATAATTGATTGTGAATAAGGATTTTGTTTAAATCCATTAACGTCACGGTAAGCGGTTACATTTTCACGTACAAATAACGGAACCCAAGGAGATTCTTCCACAAGGAATTGCTGCGCTTGTTCATAAATTTCCATCCGCTCATCCGTATCCATCGTCTGACGTGCTTTCGTGAGTAAATTGTGTAATTCCTCAGGTTCGTAATGCATTCTTAATGAGCTTCCTTTTGCAAAAAGCATATATAAGATATCTGGATCTGACCATCCATACATATTTAGAATTGCATCATGTAACCCCTTTGGTGTGTTTGCAGTAATTGCCGCTGGCTCTTGAACCGAAATATTAACTAAAATCCCAATCTCTTTTAATTGGCCTTGCAGAATTTGGGCAATTCTTTGCATCACTGGCTCATCAGATAACCATAATTCAAATGAGAAAGGCTTTCCGTCCTTCTCTACAATGCCATCCCCATTTGTGTCCTTCCACCCAGCTTCTTCTAGCAACAATTTAGCTTTTTCCACATTTCGAGTATATTTTTGTTTAGCCTCTTCTTCCACCTTACCACTATACCCTGGTATGCTTTCAGGAAGCGGTCCAAAGAGTGGTTTTGCATAGCCTTCCAAGGCAAATTCTACGAGTGGATCACGATTGATACCTAGTGCAATCGCTTGTCTAACACGTTTGTCTTGGAACATTGGCTTTTTATTATTGAAGCCTAAGTATGTTATGCCTTGTTCCAACATACTATCAATGTTCACACCTTCTGTTGCTTCAAGCTCTTTAATATAATTTGGTGGCACACTGGTCATAATCTGTGTGGTACCTTTCTTAAATTCTAGCACTCTAGTATCGTCATCCGTGATAAAACGGAATTCATATTTATCAAAACCTGGTGCACTCTTATTATCTACAAAAGGAGGACCCCAATTATATTCATCATTTTTCATGTAAGTAATAGAAGATCCACGTACTCTTTCCTTAAATTTAAATATTCCTGAAGCTGAAGGTTTTTTTCCAAAATCCTCACCGTACTCATCAAGTGCCTTAGGATCCATCGGTGCTAAATAGGCGGTAGTTAATCCACTGGCAAAAGGTGCAAAAGGCTCTGTGAAATAAATCATTAATTTCTGTCCATCAGCTTCTATTTTGTCTACTGGTCCAGCTATAAATTTGACAGCTGAATTTTGAAGGAACCTTTCAAACGTCTTTTTAACCGCTTCAGCAGTGAGCGGTTCCCCAGAATGGAACTTGACATTTCCATCTAAATAAAGGGTCCATATTTTACCATCATCTGAAATGTCATATTTTTCAGCAAGACCAGGTATTATATTTCCCTCCAGGTCTCTTTTTAACAATGTGTCATAAATATTAGCTGTTGAATTATCAACCCAAGTTGTTTTATGGACATCAATTGTATCCGGCTCACGAACAGAAGAGATGACTAATGTATTCCTTGATTTGCTATCGCCATTTCCAGCACTTTGTTCATTTGAATCTGGGGTACAGCCTGCTAAAATAACCATAATCATTACCATAACGATACATTTAATTCCGCTGGTTTTCTTTTTCACCTTCATCCTCCCCTTTACTTAACTTTATCTTTCTGTAAAAATTCAACATCTTTCCTAAAAGGATAAACTTCTTTTGCAAGTCTTGTATGGTCAAAAGAAAACAGATTAAAACTTGATAATCCAGGTGAGTCAACGGTAATGATTGTATGGGCTAAGGGTTCAAATCCGGCACGGAAATGCTGACTTGATTTTAAAGCGACAATTTTATAGGACCTAATATCAATCCCGTGTAATAAAAAGATTTGTTCATCCAGTGTTTGGGATCTCTTGGAACAAACAACAATATCAATGTCGCCAACTACTAATCTTGCAGACTTACCATAATTTACTTTTGCACCTTTTCCCATTTGAGAAGACTGGATAAATCGGCCATCTGCAAGAGTTTTAACATAAGCAGTAACCTTGAGCGGCTTTCCGTGTAAATCATCTGTTTTGCCACCTAGTAATACATCGATTGTTGCTCCTACTCCACTATTATGAGCAATATTCACTACCTCAGGGTCATAAATAAAACTGAAGCAAGCATTTTTAAGATCTGCGTTTATCATGGCTGAAAGTAAATGAGTACCATCACCTGGCGTACCCCCTCCAGGATTGTCTGAAGTTTCGTTAATGACAATTGGCTTTCCTTCTATTTTTAGTGCTCTTTTAATGCCTTCATCTGGATTAATAATGTCTGGAAAAAACATCTCTTTTGTATTCCAAATCTCCAAAGCAATTTCTTCTGCAGTTTGATCTGCAAGCTCCTGGTCATTATTAGTGACGGTCACCACCGAAACGCCAACTTCAGGTATATTCGTGTAAGGAAAGCCATGAAAGAATGTGCAATCAATAATTTTTTCATTTACTTCATGTGCCCAGCACAGTTCATTGATATTTTTTGCTGGTGGTAAATTTGTAGTAGAGGTAGGAATCATAAGTGGGAGTTTTTTTAGGCTCATTTTTGGTTGAAGCTCACCTGAAAGAATTTTTCGGGTAATATCGATTGCCTCGATTCCTCTTTCAAAACAATCAACATGTGGGTAAAAATTAACGCCCAATAGGACATCTGCTTCTTGAACCATCTGATCCGTTATATTTCCGTGTAGGTCTAGCGTGACGACAACAGGAATTTTATACCCGACAACTTCTCTAATAGCCGATAATATACCACCTTCAAGATCATCAACGTCTTCCGCGACACCAGCACCATGAAGTGCAAGACAAATGGCATCATACTCTTTCACAGCTTTAATTGAATTCGTTAACTCCTGAAGAAGCACGTTGTAGGTTTCTTTTGTTATAACTCCAGAAGGCATGGCAAATGCTGAAAATAAAGGAATGATTTCTACTCCTGTTTCTTCAGCTCGTTCCATCATTCCACCTAAGTAATCTCTTACTTTACGATGTTTCTGTAAGATCTCGTCGCCATGAATCCATTCCCATTCCTTAAACGACTCAACAGTTGTTTTCCCATTAGCAAACGTGTTTGTCTCATGTGCAATTTCGCCTATTAAGATTTTCATGATTTTACCCACCCTTTTTTGAAGTATTCACTTTAAAATAAAACAAAAATAAAGTAAATGTTTTATTTTTTTAATCATATTTATTTTGGGTAAAGTTGTCAACACTATTATTTAATTTTTCTAAAATTTCAGAATTGAAATTCACATTGATTCATGTACCTGTTCAACTAGCGCTAACATGAAAAGATTCTTTAGTAATGGCTTAATGAATGCAACAGGACGACAGTCTACTGACTATTGCTCCCATAAACCTAAAAAAGCAACCGGACATAGCGATCGCCATGTTCAGTTGCAAAAAAACTAGTATAGAAAAGGCCCAGCACATTTTTCTAGTGAGAATCTGTGTTTTGTCCATCCATTTTGTTTTCTAGCGCCAACTTTAAACCTTTTTGATAATATTGATTCATGATTTCTTCCGGAACCATGCTCCCCCCAGTTCCCCAAATAATATGTGTACTGTTTTTCATTATTTGTTCTGTTAAATGAAGCTTGCTTAAATAATCAGCACCCTCTTTATATAATTTTATTGGTCCTAACATACCAGCTAGTGCTGATGGTTCTAAATGAATGCCTTCAGTATCGACAAGCTCCTTCAGTAATCTATACAATTGTTCATCGCTGACAGTAAAATTACCACTTAAAAAAGGTTCTATAGTCTTACCAACAAATCCAGATGGTCTTCCTACAGCAAGTCCATCTGCCTCTGTTACATTATCAATGCCAATCTCTTGCACAGAAACTTGATCATGCAGTCCTGTCATTAAACCGAGTAGCATACAAGGAGAGTGAGTAGGTTCAGCAAAGAAACAGTGAACATTATCTTCAAATAATAGCTTCAAGCCAAAAGCTATTCCCCCTGGACCGCCACCTACACCGCATGGAAGGTAAACCATTAACGGATGATGCTGATCTATCGTTATATGCAGATCCTCTAATTGTTTTTTTAAGCGTGACGCAGCTACCGCATAGCCTAAAAATAAATCATGTGAATTTTCA
This sequence comes from Lysinibacillus sp. GW247-5R2A, assembly GCF_059424475.1. Lineage (NCBI taxonomy): Bacteria > Bacillati > Bacillota > Bacilli > Caryophanales > Bacillaceae > Lysinibacillus > Lysinibacillus sp. GW247-5R2A. The sequence goes on from NZ_JBWKZL010000005.1 coordinate 191,061, forward strand.
TCATCCACAAAATAGCATGTTGGGTCCTTTTCTGCCTGAATTCGACCTTCTTCTACTGCTTTACTATAATCAGCTTCATATTCAATAACAGTGACATGATTATTTCTGAGCAAGTCTTTTTTCCATTGCTTAGCATCTGCTGACATGTGAACCGTCACATTAAAACCCAATTTTGAGCTTATAATACCAATACTAAGCCCTAGATTCCCAGTTGAGCCTACTGCAATAGAATAGTGTGAGAAGAAAGATCGGAACTTCTCACTAGCCAAAATTGAATAATCATCATTGACCGTTAATAAATTATGTTGAATAGCCAAATCCTCTGCATGCTTAAGAATTTCATAAATCCCCCCTCTAGCTTTGATAGATCCTGATATAGGAAGATGGCTATCACATTTCAGTAATAAGTTACCTAAAATCGGCTGCTGAAAAGTGTCCTGTAATGATTGCTTCATAGCAGGAACATCCACTAAAGGAGATTCAATCATTCCAGCTGCGCCTTCTGTTTCAGGAAAAACCTTCGCTATATATGGAGCGAAGCGTACCAACCGTTCCTCCGCATCCCTTACATCCGCTTCGTTCAGAGGGGATTTTTTAATTCCTGATTGGAATATCTCCATATTCGGATTTATCCAAAATACTTCCTCCATTACTGTAAGCTTATCGAATAATGGATATTGTTCTTTCCATATTTGTATATCTTTTTTCATCATCTAGCTAATCCCCCATTTTTCTTGTAGTAGTTCTAGTTATAAAATATAATTAAATAATATTTAATTAAGTTTAACACAATTACCGTTTATGTTAAATCAAATTGAATAACGTTAAATAATTTTTAATTCATACGATAGGGAGTTTCAAAATGGAGAATATTGATATTGGAAAGAAAGTGGAGAAATACAGAAAAATGAAGGATTTGACCAATAGAGAATTAGCAGCCTTAGCTGGTATTACCCCTTCTATGTTAAGCCAAATTGAACGGGGTCTAGCGAATCCATCCATTCAAACACTAAAAGTCTTAGCAAAAACTTTAGATGTACCAACATTTAGTTTTTTTATGGAAGAAACAAATACCGATGCTTTAGTAGTAAGATCCCATAAACGCAAGAAAATGATTATAGATAACTTGTCCTATGAGTTATTATCACCTGATTTTACAGGTAATTTGGCTTCAGCCATTATGACCGTTCCACCCAATACTTCTTCCTCAGAGAAACTTTTAGATCATAGAGGCGAGGAAATAGCAGTTATTATAGAAGGAAGCATAAACATTTACTTGGGTGAGGAAGAATATCGTTTAGAAGTTGGTGATAGTGTGAAAATCCCAGCTAATTTGAAGCATAAATGGGAAAATAATTCTCATACAGTGGCAGTTGTATTATTTTCTGTTACTCCACCTATTTTTTAATACATTAAAAGAGATGTGTATGAATACAGACAAAAAATATCAATTTAATGGACAAGGAGTAAACATGGTTATTTCAATTAGAGAAATCAACAAAGAAAATTATATGGAGGTTTGTGAGTTAACAAGTAATAAAGATGGCAAATTAACATTATACGAAGAATTTATATGTAGTAATGCTGTATCTTTAGCGGAATCCAAGTATTCTTCAAATATGCACCCTATGTCCCTTTATCATGATGAGATTTTAATAGGTTTCTTTATGTATGAGCATAGCGAAAAAACACCTGACTTAGTGACAATGTGCCGGTTTATGATCGATCATAAATTTTTAGGTAAAGGATGGGGACGTCAAAGTTTTGAAGCGATGTTAAACTATTTTAAAAATAGTGTGAAAGCAAGCAGTATCGAATTGATGATAGAGGATGAAAATATAATAGCGAAAAAATTATATACATCCTATGGGTTTACGTTTACTGGGAAAATAAACACGTTTACAGGGGACATAACAACTCATGAATATTATTATAGGCTAGATTTTTAAGTCTGGCTGTCCATACATAAATGAGTCCATAGACAAACTTAACATTTTAAGAGTTTGTCTACGGACTTTTATGTTTTTCCCTCATGGTTAATCATAGTTGTGTAATATTTAGTATGCTTACAAAAATTTTTTTCCTACAATTGCAATAGAATTGCCCACCTAAGAATCCCACACTCTGCATTCATATCTCTACACCTCTTCCTATGGCTTGAAGACGATTAATCAACAAATGCATAGTCACCATTACTTTCGAGAATATCCTTTAAGATGATTAATGCTTGCTCCAGCTGATACTCTGGAGCTGCTATAGCCATACGCACAGCATTCACAGGCTTTGCATTGCCGACTGCAAAGCGTTCTGCAGCATAGACCTGTACACCCGCTTTCGAGGCCAGCAATTCAAATTGTACGCCTGTAAATTTGTCTGGCAATAGGAGCCATCTGAAAATACATTCGTCATCACCTAGAATGTGATACTCTGCTAAATAATGATTAACAAGAGCATTTTGTTGTTTTGCGTATGCTCGATGTTTTTCCAATATGGTTTGCGCGACCCCTTCATGTATTAATCTTGCTGCAAGCTCTAGCATAATTGGAGAGACTGATATATTGATATTATAGAGAGTTTCCATTATTTTTTTACGAAATGCAGGAGGTGTGACAATAAAGGATAGTCGTAACCCTGGTGAGATCGTTTTCGACAGACTAGCAATATAGATCACTTTATCAGGTGCATAGGAAGCAATCGGAGCATATGGTTTTTCCTTAAGAAAGCTATAAATTGCATCCTCAATGACAAGCAAATTTTTCTGTCTTGCTACTTCTGCGATCATTTTTCTTGTTTCTACCGACATCGTATGTGTAGTTGGATTATGAAAATCAGGGATGACATAAATGCCCTTAATATGTTCATTTTTACAAGCATACAACAGTCCTTCTTTTGTCATTTCACCCTGGCATTGTTGTATAGCGACAAGCTGTATACCTAGCATATTGGCAGCAGTTTTCATCCCAGCATAAGTAACGGGGTCTGTCCCAATTCGATCGCCTGGCTGGAATAATGCCGCAAGTGTTCCGACAATGGCATTTTGTCCGCCAGCTCCAAGCAAAATGGGCTGATCTGTTTGAAAATTTACCAATTCGAAGAGCTTGAGCACGGCCTCATTTTGCCAAGCAGTACCCTCAGGTCGTCCATATTGAAATAGTTTAGGAAAGCTAGGTTCACCTACCATTTTTTTCATATAACGAGTAATGTCCTCATTGACAAAGTTATCTGGTAGTACGGAGCCCATTTCAATAATCGGCGTCGTACGGTTTGTAGGCAATAAAATTTTATTGCTAGCTGCATCCGTTGAAACAAATGTGCCACTACCAATTGAGGCATATATTAATCCCTTTTGTCCACAGAGCTTAAATGCACGTGTAATCGTGCTTAAATTCACATCTAAAAAATCAGCTAATTCTCGTTGTGGTGGCAATTTTGTTCCTGGCGTTAGCTTTCCTTCTTTAATGTCTAGCTCTAGCTGTTGTGCAATGGCTATATATAATGGAGCCGTGCTATTACTAATATCTGGCTTCCAACTCATAGGATACGCATCAAATGAATTAATAGGCATTCGCAAAGCGCCTTCTTTCTATTAATTTGCATACAATAGTTTAATTGTCTTGCATACAATGATAATATTGTATGCAACCGATGACAATGATATAATTTTTAAAAAATCAGAAAAAAAGGACCGATCATTATGCAATATTCTGAAAGAATCTTAAATACTCCATCCTCATTTATTCGAAATATTTTGAAAGTGACAGATGCAGAGGATGTCATTTCCTTTGCAGGTGGGCTTCCAAACCCAATTTCTTTCCCAATTGATGCGTTAAGAGCATCAGTAGATCAAGCTATCACCAAAAATGGTAGCCGCCTATTTCAGTATTCTTCAACACAAGGTTATGCACCATTACGTGAGTACATCGCTGCGAAGTATCAACGTATCCACGGGCTTGATATTCATGCTGACGACGTCTTTATTACAACAGGTTCACAGCAAGCACTTGAATTAATTGGTAAAGTGCTTATTAATAAGGGCGATGGCATTATTATCGAAGAGCCTGGTTACTTAGGAGCTATCCAAGCCTTTACATTAGCTGAACCAACCTTCCATGGGGTGACACTAGAAAACGATGGTCTTAATCTGGAAGAATTAGAGCAAGCCCTACAACAACCAAATGTAAAATTTATTTACACAGTACCAAACTTCCAAAATCCAACGGGTCTCACATACTCGAAAGAAAAGCGTGAGCAAATATACGAATTGGTTGCCAAGTATGATGTTGCTTTAATTGAGGATGATCCTTATGGCGAGCTACGTTTCCAAGGCGAGCCACTTCCTTATATCGGCGCTGGTAAATTAGAAAATAGTATTTTACTAGGTTCTTTCTCTAAGACGGTCACACCTGGCATGCGTCTTGGGTTTATTATTACAAAAAATAAAGAGCTTTTACAGCATATCGAAACAGCTAAGCAAGCTTCTGATCTTCATACAAATATTTTCTCGCAATATGTTATCTATGATTATTTAGCAAGTAATGATTACACGGAGCATGTTAATAAAATAATTAGCTTATATAAAAATCAATCAGAAGCGATGCTAGATGCGATGCAAGAGTTTTTCCCTGCCCATGTTGAGTACACACGACCTGAGGGAGGCATGTTCATTTGGGCAACAATGAAGGATGGTACGTCAGCCCTTGATGTATTCCAAAAAGCGATGGAACAAAAGGTTGCCTTCGTGCCTGGTGATCCATTCTATACATCGAAAACGAACGTGAACACAATGCGATTAAACTATACAAATGCAACACCTGAAGTAATCCGCGAGGGTATTAAACGTTTAGCAAGTATACTGTAAAAAAATGAAACCGTATAAACGCTTTGAAGGCGTTTATACGGTTTATTAATGTGGATAATAGATGGTCATGCTGAGACGTGTTAAAGTCTCCCCGGGGTTGATATATGTGTGGGGGCGATCAGCTTTAAAACGGATGGCATCACCGCTTGCTAATCGATAGTCCTTATCTTGTATTCGCATAATTAATTCCCCATCAAAAACGGTTAAATATTCCTCCGTTCCTTCTCTATGCGCCTCAGCGTGTAATGTTCCATTCTCCTTTATCTCGATACTATAAATTTCAAAGCGGCTATCCTTTTGAAAAGGAAAATGAGGGTAGACGATATATTTCCCGTTATCTTCCTCTAATGCATGAATATCCTTGCCTAAGATGAGCTTTGTTTCTGCTTGCGGTTGATGAATAAGCTCGGTGAAAGAAACCTTTAACCCATTAGCTATTTTCCAAATGGTAGTTAATGTGGGGCTCGATTCCCCTCTTTCAATTTGTCCAATCATGGCTTTACTAACCCCGCTTAGTTGTGAAACCTTCTCTAGGCTTAATTTCTCTCTCTCACGAATAGCCTTTAAATTTCGAGCAAAAATCAGTTGAATATCATCCATATTTAATCTCCTTTTATATATGTACAATATAACGCACGTTATGTATAATAAAACAAACAACGTTATAATGTCTGTTTCGGACATTATAACATACAAATTGAAGGTGGTGATTGTCCTTGCCTATATTTTCCTTTTTGGTTTTTATTACGATTACAAGCTTCACTCCTGGCCCTAACAACTTTATGGCCATGGTATTTGCCAAACAGCATGGCTTATCAAAAACGTTGCCCTTCTGTTTTGGTGTGGGAATTGGTTTTTTTATCATTATTGCTCTGAGCAGCTTTTTCAACATCGTCATGCTAAATATTTTACCGACCATTAAATTGCCCTTAACCATTTTTGGTGTCGGCTATATGCTTTATTTAGCCTTTAAAATTGTGACAAGTAAAGAGCCGGAGGAAAGCAATGAGGTAGAAGACAAACGGAACTTATTTTTTATAGGAACCTTCTTACAATTTATCAATCCAAAAGGAATACTATTTGGGATTACCGTAGTTGCTACCTACATCCTTCCTTATAATTCTTCCTACATAAGCTATCTACTGTTCTCCATCTTTTTAGGCTTCATTGGGATCATTAGTACATTTAGTTGGGCATTATGTGGGTCCGTTTTCCAAAAGGTATTGCAACAACATCGACAAATGTTTAATATCATCATGGCTTTATTACTAGTGTATAGTGCCTTTTCAATTGTTGTTCATTAAAAAAACAGCCCTCAACTGTCGAGGGCTGTAGTAAAAAAAGAACTTTTATTTTGTATATGTTAAAACCGCATTTTTTTTGAACTTCGCTAACGCCTCTGTTGCCTCATTTTTGTTTGCATACTCAAAAATTCGAACATCCTTTTTATCAAATACTGTAATAACCCACATGTAAAAAGCTCCCTTCTCTTATTTTTTATACTATAACAATCACTAAAATTTGTGAGACTACTCGTCAACTGTTTTACAACAATTCCTTACTTGATTCTTATTTTACGCTGAATTTTTGAAAAAGAAAGCTTTATGTGAAGGTCTTCACAAACTGTTCAATTTCAAACCGCTTACATTGAACAATTTGTGAATTTCTTTAATTTTTAGGTATAAAACCGGTTTTAGATGTTAGGTTTATCTGTCATTTTTCGCTCTCTATCCATTGCATTTCAGCTTTATCCGCAGCTTCTTTCTAGTGATCGAACATCATTACAACTCTATCCATCTTAAGCAAAAATCCGTACGAGTGCACGGTTCTCTGTCGTAGTAGATTTTTATTTCTCAAGCCTAACAAAATGCTGCTTCTTGCTTTTGCGTTAACTCAATCTCAAAGCCTAAATCCTCCAGCATACGATAATCACTATTGGCTTCCTGGCCTGTAGTTGTTAAATAATCCCCCACAAATATACTATTCGCTGCATAGAGGCCCAGTGGCTGTAGAGAGCCAAGATTGATTTCACGTCCACCCGAAATTCGAATTTCCTTTGTTGGATTGAGGTATCGGAATAATGCCAAGACCTTTAAACAATACCGTGGATTTAGGTCCCTTGTCCCTTCCAGCTTTGTGCCGTCAATCGCATTTAAAAAGTTAACAGGAATCGAATCTGCATCTAATTGATGGAGGGCACGCGCAATATTGACGACATCCTCCCGAGTTTCCTTCATCCCAATAATGGCGCCCGAGCATGGAGAAATACCATGTTTTTTAACAATCTCTACCGTATTGACACGATCCTCATACGTATGTGATGTCGTAATGAATGAATGGTGACGCTCAGAGGTATTCAAATTATGGTTGTAGCGATCCACCCCTGCCTCCTTTAATTGCTGTGCCTGTTCTTCTTTTAGCAAGCCAAGGCAGGCACAAACCTTCAAGCCATATTTTTCTTTAATTTCAGCAACTGCCTCGCTTACGACATTGACGTCCTTCCGTGTCGGCCCACGACCACTTGCCACTATACAATACGTTCCAATCTTATTGTCAAATGCTCGTTTCGCACCAGCCAAGATTTCCTCTTTCGTAATAAAAGGATATTTTTCAATAGGTGCTGTTGATTTAGAGGATTGAGAACAATAGCCACAATCCTCTGGGCAGTAGCCGCTTTTAGCATTCATAATCATATTCAGCTTTACTTTTTTACCATAATAATGTCGACGAATAGCAAAGGCACCATCCATCAGTTGTAATAGCTCATCATCCTTACTATTTAAAATAGCAAGTGCCTCCTCATTGCTAATAATTTTGCCGTCAATTACTTCCTGTGCTACCTGTAAAAAATTCATATCATCGTCTCCCCTTCCCCTTGAGAAATACTTACTCTTCTAGCTGAATGAAATACTTTATATAATTTCTCTGCTAATAAGCCAGCTGAAATAGCTAAGCCAAAATCAGCAATGATACTGCTTACAAAGCCAACAACAAAAACATGTGACCAGCTTGTTTTCATATCTAACCAGAAGTTTAAAGCTATATATAAATATGGAACAGCTACAGCATATACAATGAAAAGCCCCAAAATTGTCGCCCCAATAAAATGCTTTTTCGTTGGCTTTTCAATTCTCTCAACAATCATTCCAATTACATACGCGGCAAGTGCAAAGCCAATAAGATAGCCGAATGTGGGCTGTAACACATAAGTAATGCCTCCGCCCTGCGTAAAAACAGGTAGCCCTACTAAGCCAACACCGATATAAACAAGCTGACTATATAAACCATTGCGACTACCTAGTAAACATCCTGCTAAAAAAACGAAAACAATTTGTAAAGTAAAAGGGACAATCGGTAATGGAATTTTAATAAACGCCCCGATCGCCGTTAAGGCAGCGAACATGGCAATCATGACTAATGCTAATGTAGAATGACGGTTAATCAACCTCCTCCCCCCTATCTTTGAAAAATTGTTCAATCGTTTCTTTCGTTGTTTTCATCATGAACGTCATTTCTTCATTTGAAATGATATAAGGTGGCATAAAATACAAAATATTGCCAAGAGGTCGTATGAGTAGACCTTTTACTAATGCTTGTTGATAAATTTGGTAACCAATTCGTTCTTCACTTGCAAATGGCTCCTTCGTCTGACGGTCTGCAACAAGTTCTATAGCCCCCACTAAACCAACTTGTCGGTATTCACCCACATAAGGCATATCATCAAATGCTGCCATTGCTAGCTCTCGCATTTGTTGCCCCTTGCGTTGAATCATGTCCATTATTTGCTCTTCTTCAAATATTGTTAATACTTCCAGCGCCACACGACATGCCAATGTATTACCAGAATAGCTATGAGAATGTAAAAATGCTTTCATTGTCCCATATTCATCATAAAATGCGTTATACACTTCATTACTTGTGAGGACAGCGGATAATGGTAAATAGCCGCCTGTTATGCCCTTGGATAAACACATAAAATCAGGTGTGATATTCGCCTGCTCACAGGCAAACATCGTTCCTGTACGACCGAATCCAACAGCTATTTCATCAGCAATTAGATGAACATCGTATTGTGAGCATAATGCTCGAAGCCGTTTTAAATAAATGGGTGGATACATTTTCATCCCTGCTGCTGCCTGAATAAGTGGTTCTATAATAACTGCGGCGATTTCCTCATGATGCATCTTGAGCTGTTCTTCTACGAATTGACTGCATGGTGCATCACAGCTTTCTGGTACTTTCTGAAACGGGCAACGGAAACAATCCGGCCCCTGGGCACGTACAGTATCCAATAAAAGTGGCTCAAATACTTCATTGTACAGTCCTACCCCTCCTACAGATAAAGCACCAATGGTTTCACCATGATACGCATCTGTAAACGCTAGAAATCTAGTCTTTGTTTGTTTTCCAGTTTGCATATGGTATTGAAAGCTCATTTTCAATGCCACTTCAACGGCAGAAGAGCCGTTATCCGCAAGAAACACTTTATGTAAACCAGGTGGTGCTAAAGCGACTAGTTTTTCAGCTAACCGAATAGCTGGTTCATGTGTAAAATTATCAAAAATCGTATGCTCCAACGTAAAGGCTTGATGACTTAAGGCTTGACTGATCCGTGGATTGGCATGTCCAAATAAATTTACCCACCATGAGGAAACTGCGTCCAAATAGCGTTTATCATGCTCATCATAAAGCCACACACCCTGTCCTTTTTGTATGACGATTGGCGGAAATGCTTCGTAATCTTTCATTTGCGAGCACGGATGCCAAATATGCTGTAAATCTCTAGCTTGTAAGTCAGTTATTTCTCGTATCATTTCCATAAAGCCTTTCAAATAATGTTGTGTGTGTAATGTTGATATTCACTAGCTGTGAAATGTCCTGAAGACGTGGAATAACCGCATAGGGCAAAGGGTGATACTGTAAAATCGTTTTTATATTGTCCTGTTCCATCATACTGCCCGTGTCACCATTAAAAACAATGCCAAGTACGTCAATCTGGCGTGACTGCAATGCCTCCATCGTTAACAAGGTGTGATTGATTGTCCCAAGGGATGTCCTAGTAACAAGCACTACTGGCAATTTGCTACTAACAATGACATCGAGCAGTGTGATGCTTTGTTGAACATCTAAAGGCACAAACAATCCACCTGCTCCCTCAGCTATAACGACATCGTAGCATTCTTGTAAGCATTGAATACGCTGTAAAAGATTTTCTACATCAATTTGCTGTCCCTCCAGTTGAGCAGCAAAATGAGGCGATGCGGCTTCCTTAAACGAATAGCCATTCATATGCTCTTTATTTAAAGCTTGCAAGGAATACTTTTCATACATAGCCGTATCAGCATAATAGCTATGCAAATTGTCGTATACCTCTCCTGTTTGCACAGGTTTGAAAGGTGTAATTTTCAACCCCAGCCTTTGCAATTGACACATCAACATTGTGGTGACAATCGTCTTACCAACATCTGTATCAGTACCGACAACCCAAAAATGTTGCATTGTTAACCTCCCCCTCTTTTTAAGTTAACCTAAGACACTTTAAAAGTTAACACATTTATTTTCTTGTTGTAAATGCCTATTCTTTAATTTCTCAGAAACTTGTACAAAAATAACAGAATCTTGTCATAGCTTCTTGAAAAGTTAGACCTTTCAAGGAATGCACCAACTGAATATGTTTTTTCATAAAATAAAGTAGGAGAAACTTCTTAAATGAAAGGAGTTTTATCTAGCTGTGTAGTATTACACTATATGGGGGTGGTTGTATGTTTGGGATTTTTAAAGACACAGAGAAAAGCATTGATACATATGAACGAGTGCATACAATTTTAAAATCATTGCTTACCTATGAACTAAGAGAATTACCGACTCGCTATGAATTTTGGTATCGTGTAGCTATTCGTCAGGAGGAGTGTCGTAGTCTTCAGGCGGAACATCGTGCAAAAATTTCGATGACCTCTGCAGTAGGACGTTTTCACCAAAAACAATATGAGGCGATGACCAAGAAACTAGCCAAACTGGAGCGCCTGGCTGATATCTTTAAATTATTTTGTTTGGAGGAAGAACGAGCGAATCTCAACCATCGACTATCCTTCCATCAAGAAGACATCGCCGCACTATACGATCACATTCAGCATAAAGAGCTTTATACGTATTGCGACTCGGTTCAACTGCAATTTTGGGAAGCCATCCGCGATGACATTTTACAAGCAATCGCAGACCTTGATTAAATAAAAAAAGCCAACGTTTTTATTCAAAACGTTGGCGATACATATATTTAGGCAAAATGCTTTGACATTTTTAGTTGAAGCATTTGTTTAAATTCTTGTGACTGATCAACTTTAATCGCTACTTGACGATAGCTTTTTTTAATGCCTAACATAAAGGTCACTTCCACTGGCTCTTTCATTTTTAAAATAACGTGAGGATAAGCTTCACCAAAATCACGTGCCACGAAATCTATGGTATCCTTTGATAATCTCCCTTCTACCTGTACCTTATCCTCTATGACCTCTTCAATTTTATTAAAGTCGATTTCTGTACGCTTCATTAAACCTAGTGAAATATATATTGTCTCGTCTGTTACGTATATAGGGTTTAATCGAACCGCCTGCATATCTGCGATAAAAAAGATGACTGAATACACATTAAAAATGAGCAAAATAATGGAAAGGATCATGGACTTCTCATGTAGCCACCAGTGAATGCCAATCGTTTCAATCACAATACCGTGGATAATCATCAGTTGAAAAGCGATATAGCTTGAATTTTTATGCAAAGTGAAACCGGGTCGTTCTTGTCGTTTCCAGCTAGCAAATCCATAATAAAGGACAAGTACATCGGAACAAATCATTTGAATGACAGGATGCTGCGGTATTTGTTTTTCCACAGCTTTTGAAAATGAAAATAAATCCGGTAATGAACTGGCGCGTACATCAGCAAGAACCCTTGGCAGATAGCGTACAAGGGTAGCAATGAGAAAAATTTCTAATACGATCATCATGCCTTCAATGGCAAAGCCTGCCCACGTGACTGCCACAAATGGCTGAAGATGCTCTTTCGGAATGATTAAACGTGCGGCAAGACAGCCAATTGCGGCTAATAAAATGGCTTGCTTTAATGAAAACTTCCCTTTATAAAGCATCCATAATACAGGTATGATGACTACTAAATCAATAAGGGAACCTAGGACAACCCCATTTGTATCAATTGGCAAGATGGAAGAACCAAGCCCCGTATTATAAAGCGTATAATTGCTGACTAACACGATGAATAAAAAGGCTAGCCATATATGTTGCTTTTTCCTTAAAACCATCATTCTAATGCCCCCTACATCCTATTAATTTCACTTTATTGTAAATGGTGAATCATGTATAGATTACAGGCATAAATAATCATATTTTTTCCATTTATGTTCAAGGTTTTTTCACATTTTATTATTTTGCAGGAATCTCTTGCGATAAACATGTGGTGAATAGCCTGTATATTCTTTAAATTTCTCAATATAATAGCTGACCGTACTAAAGCCTGTATTGGCAGCTATAATTGTGACGGTTTGCTCGTCATCCCTTAATAATTCAATACTTTTGCGCAGTCGATATTGTAATAAATAAGTAAATGGTGTCAGTCCAATTATTTTCTTAAAATAACGACTACACTCAGCCCTACTTACATACACATGCTTAGCTAAATCCTCTAAAGTTATTTTTTGCTGATAGTGCGTATGTAAAAAATTCAGCATCACTTTAGCCCGTTCTTGTTGCACGATGATCGAGGGGTCCATAATCTCTTCCGTTAGCAAGGATTGGGTTAACATCAATTCCCAAATGTATAGCAGCTCTCTCCATACTTTTAGTTGATAAAAGGCATTTTGCTCCCGCAAAATCTCAGCCATACATGCCACTTTTTGTGATAGCTCCTTTGTAAGCTTGACGTATGGCAGTCGCTGATTCGTTAAATAAGGTTGAACATAATTAGTTATAAAAATACTGCCTTCATGTCCACCGATGATTATAGGATCTACATTTATGCAGTAAACAATAGCCTGCTCCATTTGAAAGGGCTTTGCCTCATGTAATTGTGAGGCGTTGATGAATAGCCCTTCCCCCTCCTCTAAAACTAAAACATTCGCCCCGATCCGATACTTAGCACATCCACTTTTGAGATAGACAAATTGAATTTCTTTATGCCAATGGAGCGGTAGAAAATCCATACTATCCATGCTCATTGTTGTTTCATACAAGGCAACTGGAAATTCTTTCGATCCATGCAATGTTAGCTCTTGTAAATCTTTCGCAATTTTTATATGTGTTAAAGGCATTCTCATCACCTCAATATATTGATATTTTTAACGTGATAAAACGATATTTATTGGGTTACGGATCGCTTATAATCACTTTATATTGATAGTTTAGGAGATGTTCATCCATGAATCAAATCATCCCAAAAAATCGGTCCCTCGGTTTTTTACTAGTTATCCTCGGGGCAAGTTTTTGGGGAATCGGTGGAACCGTAGCCCAAAGACTGTTTCAGCAGGAGCAAATAGCTGTAGAATGGCTAGTTTCTAGTCGTCTACTTTTGTCTGGTCTATTACTTATAGGAATATATAAAATAACCCATCGACATAGGTCAATATTTGTAATGTGGCGGACAAAACAAAATGCAATGAGACAACTTCTATTTAGCTTACTCGGCATGCTTGCTGTCCAATATACGTATATGATGTCTATTTCCATTGGAAATTCAGCGGTAGCCACGCTTCTACAATATTTAGCACCGTTGTTCATTATGGCATATTACTTCTTATCGAAGCAAAGCCCGCTGACAAAACAGGATAGTATTGCTGTAACACTTACACTTGTAGGGACTTTTTTATTATTAACAAATGGGTCCTTTTCAACACTGTCAGTTCCATTTATGGCAGTCTTCTGGGGAGTAGTATCAGGACTTTCTGTTGCCTTTTATACACTATATGCAGTTCCTCTCCTCCAACAATTTCATTCCTTACTTGTTGTAGGTTGGTCCATGATCATTGGGGGAATCGTTATGAGTTTTTTCCATCCACCATGGGCTATTGATGTATCAGATTGGACATTTTCTACGATTGCCTATTTTCTATTTATTATTATATTCGGCACCATGCTAGCTTTCTGGTTTTATATTGCTAGCTTGCATTATTTATCCCCAAAGGAGTCAAGCTTGTTAGGAAGCTTAGAACCATTAATGGCCGTCATCACAAGTGTATGGTGGTTAAAAATAAGCTTTGGAGGTTATCAATTTATTGGCACTTTACTCATTCTTCTAATGATTCTATATCTCACAGTGTTTCAGAAGAAACAGGCTTAAACACCTAAATGTCTGATTTTTCTGATTTATTGTAGTTAATACCTCCTATATTAAATATTAATTTATATGAATTTATACATAAAATTTACATATTTCATATATCTTTTCTCCTTGTTTGTCTACTATACTGAAAATAAATAACAAACAAAAAAGGAGGTATTATGGATGAATAAAAAAGTTATTTTTTTCGAGGTTGAAGGTGGCACAGACAAAGGACCAGATGGCTATCGTCCAGATACAATGCCAATGGTGGAAGCTTTAAAGCAACGTGGGCAAGATGCAGAGGTGCTATTTTTTGATAATGCAAAAAAACAGCAAATTTTTGACTATGTGAAGGAACATGGTGCTGCCTATGTATCACGTATAAACCCTGGCAATTTACAACATGAAGAAGAATATTTTGCGATGCTCCGAGAACTTTGCCAAGTCGGCGTAATGGGCATGCCACATCCCGATGCGATGATTAGCTATGGCTCTAAAGACGTATTATCCAAGCTGATTGCTACAAATTTAGTACCTGATGATACGTTCGCCTATTATACGATTGAAGCATTTAAAGCGCAATTTCCTACATCACTAGCATTAACAGAACGTGTGCTGAAGCAAAATCGTGGTTCTACAGGTGAAGGTATCTGGCGTGTAAAATTAGTAGAACCTCTAGCCGCAGGAATGACTGAAGTTCCACTAGATGCACAAATTAAATGTACGGAAGCGAAAGATAATCATGTTGAATATTGGTCGCTTGGAGACTTTATGACATTCTGTGAGCCCTATATTACGGGACTGAATGGTATGTTGATCGATATGCGATTTCTACCTCGTATTACAGAAGGTGAAGTTCGCTTATTAATGTTGCGCAATCACCCCGTTCACGTGGTACATAAAAAACCTGCTAATACCGAGGATGCCTTTAGTGCAACATTATTCTCAGGTGCACAATATCGCTATGATTCACCAGAGGAATGGCAAGAGCTGGTGGAAAACTTTTTATCGCAACTCCCTCAAGTAACGAGCCTATTAGGGGGTTATGACTTACCACTAATCTGGACAGCTGATTTTATGTTAGATACGGATGAAGCTGGAGCAGATTGCTATATATTAGGTGAAATGAATTGTTCTTGTGTGGGCTTTACTTCAGAGCTTGCCTTAGCACATCAAGTAGCAGAAGAAATTTTGGCTTGTCTCCAAGAGCAGACGGTCGTTTCATCATCATAAAAAAAGTGCGATCTGAGTGATCGCACTTTTCATATATAAATTTTAATTGCTTGTATAAATTCATATATAAAATATCCAGCAAAGCCAATTAACAAGAATCCTGCGACAATCGTAAATGTTTTAATCATCTTACGATTCATGGCTTTACGCGTAACTGAGACAATGGTTAGTAAACCAAGATCGTGGAGTAAAATTCCACTCAGGACGCCAGCAGCAATAATTAAAAAGCTTGATTGCTCCCCTTGTCCATAAGATTTAGCTAGAACCACGCCGAATACATTGACCCAAAAAACAAGGTTACCAGGGGAGATCGCTACCAATAAGCCATTAAAATAAGAGGCAAAAAAGGACTTGGTTACTTTTTCTCCTGCCAATGTAATATCATGATCGGCATTCTTAATAGAGTCATACCCTAACAAGAATAAAAAGCCCGCTCCAATGACCCACATCGGAAGCTGTACCATAGGCATAGCCAAAATGGAGGCTAATCCCATATACAAGGCAAAAACTAATACGATATCAATGGTCATGCCACCAAGCCCTACAGCCCAGCCGTGCAGAAAACCATTTTTGAGTCCTTGCTTTGTCATTTCGACTGTAATAGCACCTACAGGCATGGCAATGGCAAGTCCCACTAATACATACGCTACATATAAACTCAAAAAAACACTTCTTTCATGTCATCGATAAGCTTCATACGTCCGTTTATACATTCATAATAGCATAAATATACTCAAAAGGAAATAATTATTAATAGTTTGACTATCTCTTTTCTAGATTTATAGCATTTGTTTTTTCCATTGACTTAACATATCATTTGATTTCACGAGATCCATTTTTAAGGTAATTTGCTTAGTAGAACAGCGTTTTTTAGCTCTTTCCCAAGCCTCTTCTAAAGCAGGTAAATAGCTTAAATTTTTCGTAGCAGCTACAAGCTGTAAAAAAATATTCCCTTGAATAAAGTGCCAGCGAGGATTCATACCATCTAGCTGTATGGCTTCCTCAATAAGTCTAAGTGCTAAATAAGGGCTCCCCTCATGACGGTTTAAAAATTGTGCAAAAGCACCCCAATAGAGACCCTTGTTAGGCTGTAATTTGATAGCCTCCGCAAATTGTACCATTGCTTTGTCCTGTTCTTTAGTAAGAACGTAGTATTCAGCCATCGTGTAATACGCATTTGCCTGTGCTTCAATGGGTCCAGCTAATAATTCGTCTATTACCTTCCCAAACTGTTCATCATCTTGAGTACCGATATAGGCTGTAAGAACATCTCTCTCTGGGTACGAACCATCTGTACGTTCTGCACTTTGCATGACTTTTTCATCAGTCGTTTCGGGCATATTGGCATATCCATTTGCCTCGAGTAATGCAACATGTTGCTGAATAAGCTGATGGGTCTCACCTTCTAAATTTGTCTGGTTGGCAAGTATCTCCTTTGCTAGCTGATAACTCTCTTTTACTTGACCACTTAAAAATAAGTCATTCATTTGCTGTACTTGCTCATCCATTTGTTTTACCACCATTAAATCCTCACCTTCACCAAAAGAAAAATCTTATTGATAGTGTACCATCTTAGACACGCAAGCAAAAGCTAACTTATTCTAATTTTTCTACAATTCTTTTAATTTAAATGCTTTTACGTGTTGCTCTAGTGTATGTGCCATATGGGTCGTTTCATTCGAACCTTGTGCAACCTCATCAATACTTGCTGTTGTTTGCTGGGCTGCTAAAGTAATTCTATTCATGGCCCCTTCGATGTCTCTAATGGATTCAGTTAATTGTTGTATCATCTGGACAATTCGAGCTGACTTTTCATTTTCAACAGTCACTGCATGAGAAATACTTATAATTTCCTCGACGGTCTTCGCTACAGCGTTTGAAATATTTCCTAACGATTGTGCTGTTAAACCGACAGTCTCTGTTCCTTTTTCAATATATTGCGTATTATCATTCGTTGACGACATTACTTGCTGAACATGCTTCATCATATCCTGAATAAGCTGTTCAACCTGTAATACTTCTGCATTGGACTGCTCTGCTAGCTTTCGCACTTCCTCAGCAACAATCGCAAAGCCTTTTCCTTGCTCTCCTGCTCTAGCTGCCTCGATAGAAGCATTCAGTGCTAATAAATTTGTTTGTGATGCAATACCAGCAATAGATGTTGTAATTGCCTGTATTTTAGCAGCAGACGTAACTAAGTTTTCAACAGTATGCTTCACTTCATCTGATCCACTTTGAATCGATGCCATATCATTATTTATGTCTTTGGCTAGCCTTTCTCCCTCAGTTGCGAGTTTCATTGTTTCTCGTGCATGATTAGCACTATCCGTAGCATTGTACTGGATTACCTGCAAGTCATCTGCTAAGGAGGAAAGCACTTCGGTAGCATTTTCAGCATGATGCATGCCTGCCGTCACAGTGCTTGTTACCTCTTCGATATTATGAGCGACCTCTTGAATGGTATTTGTCATATCGTTTAAGGTGCAAGCGGTTTCATCAGCATTATTAGCAAGTGAATTAGAAGTAGAACGCATGGTCATGATCATACTTTGCAGGCTAGCGGTCATACGATTTAATGTCTTCGCTAAATCCTCCACCTCATCCTTGCTATTTATTTTTGTTTCAGCTACTGCTAAATTGCCATTCGCAATTTCTTTGGCCTGTTGAATGAGAACACTAATTGGCTTCACTTTTCGACGGATTAAAAACCCTGTAATAATTGAAGCAATCAGCATAGGGAAAATACTAATTAATATCCCACTTCGCACAACATCCCATGTACGCTCCTTGACAATATTGGCGTCAAAATCGATCACACTAATGGCAATGATTTCTTTACTTGAATCGTGGTCTTTGAAAATGGGCGCATAGCCCGATAAGCGATCCATGTCAGCATACGTATAGGGCTGAGAGTAAGTTGGATGCTTATCCTGTAATAGCCTATCAATCGCCTCTTGATCCAAATAGAAAGAATCCCCAGGGGCAAATCCTTTCTCGGCTAAATGGTCGTCCAGCGCTAACAATGTACCATCAAGGGACAGAATATATTGCGTTTGAAAAATATCTTTGTGTCCGGTTGTCCAGTTTAAGTCATTCCCAATCCGTTCCTGAGCTGCCTGGTCGCCACGCATGGCCTTGTCCATTAGTTCAGGAGCAATTAAACCTGTTGTAATATTGGCACATCCATATGCCTCCACACCAGCAGCATCATAAAGTTTATTGTAAGCAGTTATGTATGTAGCGAACGATGTAATCCCTAGCATGACCACTAAAATACCAGCGATAATCGTTCCAAGTTGAAAAGTTAATGAATTTCGTAATTTCACGATTCACCTTCTCCCCTTTCTTGTCATAATCTATGAATTTTCCCTTTATTTTCTCATCATACTATAAAAAGATGTATTAAAAAAGCATCTTTAATTTTTCCTATAAAAATAAAAGTATTGGATAAAAGTTCTGAATTATGTGATAATTGAATTGGACTAACTTTATTTTGGGGCATTCAATCATTCATCTACAAAGGAGGGCTTACAATGAATAAACGTTTTCATTTTGTATCGCTTGTTTCTGGAAATTTGCTAACAATAGGAGCCATATTCATTTATGCCGTGCAAAGCCAAGTACATGTAGCCCTCAGTACGTATGCACTAGTGATGGGATTTTTAAGTACATTACTTGTGATTTTCTTCTATGTATGGGGAGATGAAAAGCAACAAATATCCAGTCGATTTTTAAAATAAAATGAATGAAATGATGTTCTAATGTTTCAAGCAATGAGGTCCCTTGCTACCCTTGTAGAAAAGGGATTTTTTCATGTTTTCCAAGCTAATTTCTTCTGATTACGTCTAATTGATGTAGAAAAATTAAATTTTTTGTAGAAAATTTTAAAACAATGATTGAGTACTATATCAAATTTCTGTATAATCAGCTTGTTTGACAATACTTTTATGAACTTGGGGGTAGACAATTGGGTAAAGCATTGATTATCGGAGCTGGCGGAGTTGCCAGTGTTGTGGTACACAAGTGTGTTCAAAATTCGGACGTATTTGAGGAAATTTGTATCGCAAGTAGAACTGTTTCAAAATGTGACGCTCTAAAAGAAAAACTAGACGGCGGAAAAACAAAAATTCATACTGCACAGGTAGACGCAGATAATACAGAAGAGGTTATTGAGCTTATTAAAGCTTTCGGACCAGATGTAGTGATTAACGTCGCCCTACCTTATCAGGACTTAACGATTATGGATGCTTGCTTAGCGACAGGTGTGCACTATGTGGATACTGCAAACTACGAGCCACCTGAAACGGCAAAATTTGAATATAAATGGCAATGGGCTTATAAAGAGAAGTTTGAAAAAGCTGGCTTAACTGCATTACTTGGTAGCGGTTTTGACCCAGGTGTAACAGGCGTTTTCACTGCTCATGCGCAAAAACATGAATTTGATGAAATCCACTATATCGATATCGTGGATGCAAACGCAGGAGATCATGGTTATCATTTCGCAACAAACTTCAACCCAGAAATCAACATTCGTGAAATTACAGCGAATGGTCGCTACTGGAAAGAAGGCGAGTGGGTTGAAACGGCACCACTCGAGAAAAAAGAAGTGTATAACTTACCAGAAATTGGGCCGAAAGATATTTACCTTCTATACCATGAAGAGCTTGAATCACTAGCGAAAAATATTAAAGGTTTAAAACAAATCCGCTTCTGGATGACGTTCTCTGAAAAATACTTAACACACTTAAAAGTATTAGAAAACGTTGGTATGACATCAATCGAGCCGATCGAATTTGAAGGCAAAATGATTCAACCAATCCACTTCCTGACAGCAGTATTACCAGATCCAGCTTCTCTAGGACCACGTACAAAAGGTAAAACAAATATCGGTTGTATCATTCGCGGTCTAAAAGATGGCAAAGAAAAAACGTACTATGTGTACAACGTATGTGACCACGAAGAATGCTATAACGAAGTGGGCTCACAAGCAATTTCTTACACAACTGGCGTACCAGCTATGATTGGTGCAATGCTAGTGATGAACGGCGAATGGCGTAAACCAGGTGTTTGGAATGTAGAAGATTTCAATCCAGATCCATTCATGGATGCATTAAATAAATGGGGTCTACCATGGCAAGAAAGCCATAACCCAGAGTTACTAGACCTTGATTTAGATACAAAGGAATTAAGCCGATGAAACCAATTGATTTTTCAAAAGTTCCATCCCCTTCTTATGTAGTGGATGAGCGATTATTAACAAAAAATCTTGAGCTTTTAAAATCAATTCAAGATCGTACAGGCTGCCGCATTTTACTAGCCCTTAAAGGGTTCTCTATGCATTCAACTTTCCCGCTAGTAGGGGAATACTTAGCAGGCATTACAGCCAGCTCCCTGCATGAGGCGCGTCTTGGCTATGAAAAAATGGGCAAAGAAGTACACGTTTATGCACCTGCTTATATTGAGCATGAAATGGACGAGCTTCTAGGCTATGTGGATCACGTCGTATTTAACTCATTTAACCAATGGGCTCTGTTCAAGGATAAAGTAAAATCCACTGGTAAAACAATTGAATGTGGTATTCGTGTGAATCCTGAGTACTCTGAAATTGAAACAGCTCTTTACGATCCTTGCTATACAAATTCCCGTCTTGGAACGACTTTGGCTAACTTCGATAAATCCCAACTTGACGGCATTGATGGCTTACACTTCCATGCAATGTGTGAACAAAACTCGGATACGCTAGAGCGTATTATTGAAGTAGTGGAAGAGAAATTTGGTGATGTATTACATCAAATGAAATGGTTGAATTTCGGTGGTGGTCACCATATTACACGTGAAGATTATGATGTAGAGAAGCTTGTGAACATCATTAATTATGTGCAAGAAAAATATAACCTGCTTGTGTATTTAGAGCCAGGTGAAGCAGTAGCCCTTAATACAGGTTATTTAGTAGCTACTGTGCTTGATATTCAAGAAAATGGGATGGATCTTGCTATTTTAGATACGTCGGCAACATGTCATATGCCGGATGTACTTGAAATGCCTTACCGTCCAATGATTATTGGTTCTGGTCAAGCTAATGAATTTGCCCACACATATCGCTTAGGTGGACTAACATGTCTTGCTGGTGATGTTATTGGTGATTATTCATTTGAACAGCCATTAAAACCAGGAGATCGTCTTGTATTTACGGATATGGCCCATTATTCAATGGTAAAAAACCATATGTTTAACGGTGTTAACCTGCCTTCTATCGTTTCTTACAATGATGACGAAGGTATTAAAATTATTCGTGAATTTAAATTTGAAGACTACAGTGGTCGTCTTTCTTAACAACGCGACAAAGCCCTTCCATTTTTTGCAGGAAGGGCTTTTTTTATAGCTGTATAGTCTTGGGATTGGTTCATACGACCCCTGTCCCACCAATTTGAACATAAGAAAATCGTAGAAGCCTAAGCCTCTACGTTTTCTTTTTCATTTTCAAGCATTTTGTGTAAATAATTGATAATTTCACGAATACCCTCTAATGAATTGACGAGTATTTTTGGGTCAACATACGTAATCATTCGGTTTTCAAGATTAGCCACAGCTGTAAAATAGCGAGTTTTACTATAATTCACAAGTCCTAGCTGTTGAAGTATAGACTCATCTAAATCAAGTATTTCACGAGCTTCCGTAACAAGTAACCCATAGTTAACAACATCTGTATTCAATACAATCACCCGAGCAGTTGCTGTATTGGAAGAGCGATTATATAATATTCGTTCAAAATCTAGGACAGGCACAAGTTCCCCACGAATTCTTGTAAAACCTAAAAGATAGTTAGGTAAATGAGGAATAGGTGTTACCTGCTCTAATTTTTCAATTGAAATCGCTTGCTCTACAGGCACTGCATATTCCTCTGTACCACAAGCAAAAACTACTGCTTTTACACTTTCCATATGGTCACACCCTTCAAATTCGACTATTATTTTTTCGCAGATTCTTTGACGATCTCTACTAGTAAATCTGCTAATTTTTCTAATTCTTCAACGGGTATTTTTTCATTTATCGTATGAATATCCTCATACCCAACTGATAAATTAACTGTTGGGATACCAAAACCTGCAATCACATTTGCATCGGACCCACCACCTGATATACCTAATGTAGGTGTACGATCAATTTGGCGTGCCGCTGCCATTGCCACTTGAACGACTTTGTCTGATTCGGTTACACGGAAACCTGGATACATAAGCTTCACTTCAACTTCAGCTCGTGCCCCTAATGAAGCAGCTACTTGTTCAAATGTTTCTTGCATATGCTTTGTTTGAGCATCTAATTTTGTTTTATCAATCGAACGCGCTTCAGCTAGAATAGTAACTTCGTCGCAAACAATATTTGTTGCCTGTCCACCCTCAAAGCGACCAATATTCGATGTTGTTTCTTCATCTAATCGACCTAGCTTCATCTGTGCAATACATTTAGATGCAACTGTAATAGCTGAAATTCCTTTTTCAGGCGCAACTCCAGCATGCGCAGTTTTGCCGATAATTTTCGCGAAAATTTTCGCTTGGAACGGTGCTGCTGTCACAATACCTCCAACTTTGCCATCACTATCCACAGCAAAGCCATATTTTGCTTTAATAATAGATGGGTCCAATTCTTTGGCACCAACAAGACCGCTTTCTTCACCAGCAGTAATAATAAACTCAATATCTCCGTGAGCCATATTTTGCTCTTTTAAGCGTTTTACCATTTCTAGTAGTGCCGCAAGTCCAGCCTTATCGTCCGCACCTAAAATTGTTGTGCCATCCGATACAATATAACCGTCTTCACGTAATGATGGCTTTATGCCTTTACCAGGAACAACTGTGTCCATATGAGAAGTAAAATAGATCGGCTCTACATCTAATGTGCCTTTTAATGTAGCAATAATATTGCCTGCACCATGTCCGTTCCGTGTATGGGCGTCATCTTGGACTACTGTAAATCCAAGCGCTGATAACTTATCGACTAAAATTGGTGCGATTTCTTGTTCATATTTTGTTTCTGAATCAATTTGAACGAGCTCAAAAAACTCTTCCACTAAACGACTTGTCATGTTGTAAAACTCCCTTAGTTTACGTGATTTTCCACGTTATAGTATAAGTATTATTTTAGCACAACGTCAGAAGAGTTGAAATCATTCAACAATACTCCCCATATAAAAAGTCTGAGAAATTAATCTCAGACTCAGCTTACGCATTGAAAATGGCTCCTTGTTCTTGTTCGATTGTTTGTAAATAGTTCGCTGCTTTATTATGTTTATCCTGTAAGCGCCAAATTGTATTATGTACATCATCTTGGACACGTGAAACCTGCTCTCTTGCGGTTGAAATTTTGGAATGGACCGACCAAGCTGAAAAAAGATCATCGAAGAAGTAGTCCGCAAATTTAACAAAACCATCTGTTTCGACTTGCAGTGTCTTTGTAGACATCTCATGGACATCTAATAACTCATTATGAAAACGTTGCAACGCTATTTGGGCACTATGTATATAATTTTCTGATTGATCAAGTGCACCATGCTTTAAGTGTGTAGCGATTACTCCACCACCAAAGAAAGTATCCCAAGTCGAATATTCGTTGGCCGAATGAAGTGACGCAGCTGCTTGCCCCAACTTTGTCAGAGCTACCTCCCCTGCTCCTTCTGCTTCTTGAATTTCAGCAATGAGTTGCTTCGTGTGCATTTTTTCCTGAGCTAAATGCTCCAATCTCTCGGCCTGTGCAGGATTATGGATTTGTAAATAGCCCTGCTGTTTTGCGTGAATTTCTCGAAGTTCATCTTGTAAGGCTATTATATTGATTTGAGCCAATTTCTGAGTTATTTGAACTTTATCTTCGCTTAAATCCGTCTGCATTTTCTTCGCTTCTTTAATTTTTAATTCAAGGACGGCCGCTTTATCAATTTTTTCAGCCCGTAATTCATCTTGCTGACCCGTCCAAGTACGAATCATATTCATAAATGAGAAACCCTCTAATTTATGTAGTTTGGACCGAATTTGATTGAGTGTACTAAAATGTTTGTTTATTTCCTGTTGTGTATGCTCAATCTGCTTGTCAATTAACAGTCCTTGCTCGTTTAGCCTTGCCGCTTTTCTTAGTTGTGTATGAATCTTTTCCTGCTCTTTTTGTAATTGCTTCCATTCCATTCATATCAACTCCTTATATATCAGTACGGATGACAAGGAAAAATGTTTCAATTTTCATTGATAATATCATATACTGATTTTTGGGAATAAAAAGCCCAGTAACTGTATAGCTACTAGGCTTGGACAATTTATAATGGAATATTACCATGTTTTTTCTCAGGACGCGTTTCCTGTTTATTAGACAACATATCAAGTCCTTGAATCAGTTTAATGCGTGTATCTCTTGGATCAATAACATCGTCTACCATACCGCGAGATGCTGCAACATATGGATTAGCAAATTTTTCTTTATATTCTTCAATTTTTGCCGCACGTGTTGCTTCTGGATCATCTGATTTTGCAATTTCACGGGCAAAAATGATGTTTGCAGCTCCGGCAGCTCCCATAACTGCAATCTCAGCGTTTGGCCAAGCAAATACAAGGTCCGCACCGATTGATTTAGAGTTTAGGGCAACGTAAGCGCCTCCATAAGCTTTACGTAAAATCACTGTAATTTTTGGTACAGTTGCTTCGGAATAAGCATAAAGAATTTTCGCGCCATGACGAATGATGCCACCATGTTCTTGTTTAACACCTGGGAAGAAACCAGATACGTCTTCAAATGTAATGATTGGAATATTGTAGGCATCGCAAGTACGGATAAAACGAGCTGCTTTATCAGAGGAGTCTATATCTAATCCTCCAGCAAGTACTTTTGGTTGGTTACAAACAAGACCAACTGACTCACCAGCAATACGGGCAAAGCCAACTACAACGTTTTTCGCAAATTCTGCATGAACTTCCATGAATGAACCTTCATCCACTACCTGTTCAACGACTTTACGCACATCATAAGGACGTGTTGTTTCAATCGGTACAGTGTCTACGATTTCTGGACGGTAATCATCCCCCTCTGGTCGATCTTGACGAGGTGCTTTTTCTTTATTGTTTTGTGGTAGATAGCTTAATAGTTTTTTAATTTCTTGAATTGCCTCTTCTTCAGATGGTGCACGGAAATGAGCATTACCACTTACTGCATTATTTACTTTCGAACCACCTAAATCCTCAGCAGAGATTTTTTCACCTGTTACAGTTTCGATTACTTTAGGTCCTGTTATAAACATTTGAGATGTTTTATCTACCATTAAGATAAAGTCTGTGATTGCAGGAGAATATACAGCTCCTCCAGCACATGGCCCCATTATTACGGAGATTTGCGGAATAACGCCCGAATAAATCGCATTTCGGTAGAAAATATGACCATAGCCATCTAGTGAAAGAACACCCTCTTGGATACGTGCGCCACCTGAATCATTAATACCGATAAATGGTGTGCCATTTTTCGCAGCGAGGTCCATAACTGTGGCCATTTTTTTCGCATGCATTTCACCTAATGCGCCACCAAACACTGTAAAGTCTTGAGAGAATAAGTATACTGGACGTCCGTTAATTTTACCGAAACCAGTTACAACACCATCACCAGGGCCTTCCATTTTTTCCATTCCGAAGTCTACTGTACGGTGAGTAATAAATGGGTTGATTTCAAAAAATGTACCTTCATCTAGTAACAAATCAATACGTTCACGAGCTGTTAATTTCCCTTTTTCATGCTGTTTTTCGATGCGCTCATAGCCACCACCAAGTTCAATTACCGTCTTACGATCATACAAGTCATTGATTTTGTCGAACATATCCATATTAATCACTTATCCCCTTTTCCACTTTTATCACATAATTCATATAACACCCCGAACGAAGATTTAGGATGCATGAACGCAACCTCTGCACCTCCAGCACCAGGTCCTGGCTCTTCCGATAAAAGACGTACACCTTTTTCACGAAGCTCTACCATACGCTCACGAATTCCTGTCACACCAAAAGCAATATGGTGAATACCTTCTCCACGTTTTTCAATAAATCCATGAATGGCACTTTTTTCACTCATTGGTTCTAATAGCTCTAATTTCACGTTGCCTGCGTCGATAAAGGCAACACGAACTTGTTGTGAATCTACTTCTTCCACTTTCAACAACTTTAAACCTAAAGTTTCTGTATAATATGTAATGCGTTCATCAAGATCGCGCACCGCAATCCCAATATGGTCTACTTTCTCCATGGTGACATCTCCTTCTGTTATGGTACATACTCTATTTTACAGACTTTTTTGTCAAAACTCTACTACTTGAGAAATTTTTCAGATTTGATAAACTATTTATAAGAAAAGAAGGAGCGAACGAGCATATGAGTAATAAAAAGTTTCAAAAAATCGTTGTTTATACTATGGTCGCAATCATGCTAATCTCATCTCTAGCATTCGGCTTATCAATGCTAGTTTAAGGCAAG
Organism: Lysinibacillus sp. GW247-5R2A; assembly: GCF_059424475.1. Classification (NCBI taxonomy): domain Bacteria; kingdom Bacillati; phylum Bacillota; class Bacilli; order Caryophanales; family Bacillaceae; genus Lysinibacillus; species Lysinibacillus sp. GW247-5R2A. The sequence continues at coordinate 217,971 of NZ_JBWKZL010000005.1, forward strand.
GCCATAGCGTCCACACTACTGTGGGCGCTCTTTTTTTACCTTTAAGCCCTTAAATGACTGCTTTATTTCTAAATACCTGTCCATTTCCTCGATAAACTGATAGAGGGCGGCTTGAGCGATAAATTGCTCATGATTTTGCGGCAATGGTAGCTGAGAGAAATCATGTTTCACCTGCTCTAGCTTTTCCCGATAATGACTCGCTGTATTTCCAGAATGAATATGTCCCCCGAGGTCTTGTAAAAAATCTGCCACAATTTCAGCCTCTTGTACTATAACAGGTAAAGTTGTAATTTTTGGTAATACTCTTTCGATAATTTCTAGCTGTTTTTCCCGCATATCGAAATACATATAGTAATCATTTTTACGTCTCGTAAAATGGTTTTCAACATCTTTAAATGCCAAGGACTTTGCATCATTTAATGTTCGAATAGCTTCAATAATCTCATGCCCATCCCATAACGTATCCCCTTGTCGTAAATAGCTAGCAATTTCTAAAAATATCTTGCTATATAGCTCCTCAATTTTAACTCTATAGTAATTTAATTCCTTTTGAATATCTGGCATATACATATTGATGGCTATACCGGTTCCATAGCCGATAGCCATTAACGCCAATTCATTATAAACAAGCTCCATCGAAAAACTTTTAGCGGCGTAAATATGCATAATAATGACGACACTAGAAATAAATCCGTCTGCAACTCTCAAGGACACAATCGTTGGGATAAAAAGCAATAGCATACCTGCTAGTGTTAGTGGCTGGTAGGAAAAAAGCTCAAAGCTTATAAAGGCAAAAAACATAGCCACTATACTAGCAACTAATCGTGTATAAGCTGCATGAATAGATTTCTTTTTCGTTGGCTGTACACATAATATCGTTAGAATACCAGCAGAGGCATACGAGGCTAAATTAAAATATTGAGCAATGGCAATCGCAAGTGCTGCACCAATTGCTGTTTTTAAAGTTCGATAGCCGATTGAAAACTTCTTCAGGCCGACTGCCTCCTATCTTTTAGTACTCTTCAGTGAATATCGCTAATTATTTAGCCAATATTACAAAAATTTTAATGGTAATGCTGAACTATCTATACATGATAATTAAGTAGGAAGCCTGCATAGATCAACTGTCTATGAGGCTTTTCTACTTAGTTATAGAGGATTGCTTTTATGCAAAATTTGACTTACAGCTCGTCACAATATTCTTCAAAGTTTGCTTGTAAGTTTGTCACAACTGACATCGGGTCATGCCCTTCAATTTCATAGCGACCCACTTCAGCGACAACTTGTCCATCTTTTAATAGTATAAATGATGGTGAGGATGGTAGGTGATCTTCCCCAAAAAGATAACGAGCCGCTGCAGTCGCTTCTTTATCTTGTCCTGCAAATACAGTTACTAAGTGATCTGGGCGTTTATCGTAATGTACACATTGCGCTGCTGCTGGACGAGCGATACCACCCGCACAACCACACACTGAGTTCACCATAACTAATGTTGTACCTGGACGAGCAAACGCCTCCTCAACAGCCTCTGGTGTTTTTAGCTGTTCGTAGCCAGCTGTTTCAATTTCAGCACGAGCTGTTTTTAAAATTTCCTGCATAAATAAATCGTAATCCATATTCATATAGCGATAGCTCCTTTCAAATCGCGTCAATTCAGCTTTTTATAGTAGGTATTTGACGCACATACATCTCTTATCATAGCAGTTTGCAACGAATTTGTGCACCCACTTGCTCATACATGTCAGTTGAATTTTCTAAGCATTTAAAGAAACTAGTTTACTGACCTTCCTGTTCCTCGCTAAATAAACGATCTACACCTTGTGTAACCGTTAGTTGGCCACTTAAAATTTGACGTTCCAGAAGCTGTACCTGTGCTTTACGTTGTGGATTTCCATAGAACATATCTATTAAATGATTAGTAATCATGGATTGGAACCACTCTTTTGTTTGTTTTTGACGTCGAGTAGCCCAATAACTGTTTGATTCAACAATTTGTTTAAATTCTTCTATAGTTCCCCAAACCTTATCGAGACCCCGTTTTTCCAATGAACTAACTGGCATTGCAGTTGACATCCAGCCTGGTGTAGCAGGCTGTAAAAAATGCAGAATCTGTTTATATTCTGCGACAGTTTTTTTGGCAAGCCGCACATTATCACCATCCGCCTTATGCACAACAATAGCGTCTGCTAACTCCATAATGCCCTTTTTCATGCCCTGCAATTCATCCCCTGCTCCAGTTAAAACTAGCAGCAAGAAGAAATCCACCATGCCTCGGACATAGGTTTCACTTTGCCCCACACCCACGGTTTCAATGAGAATGACATCATAGCCTGCTGCTTCACAAACTAACATCGTTTCACGTGTCTTTTTATGAACACCCCCAAGGGTACCAGCCGATGGTGAAGGACGTACAAAAGCAGTAGGCTTCTTGACGAGCTCCTCCATGCGCGTTTTATCCCCTAAAATACTCCCCCCTGATAAAGAAGAGCTTGGGTCAATCGCAAGGACTGCTACTCGTTTTCCCATGTCACAAAGCATTGTTCCGAAAGCCTCAATGAACGAGCTCTTCCCCGCTCCTGGAACACCGGTAATCCCGATTCGAATACTCTTTCCTGTATGCGGTAAAAGCTCCTGTAAAAGCTCCTGCGCTAGGACTTTATGAGTGGCATTCGAGCTTTCAATGAGGGTAATCGCTTTTGACAAATGTGTGCGAGAGCCTGCACGTACTTGCTGTGCCAGCTCCCCAATATTAACAGTGTCGGCTTTTTTCTTTCGGAATTTTTTAGGTGTACCATAGTGCATACCGTCGTGAGTCGCCTCGACTCCGTCCATCACAAATAGCGCACTTTCTTCCATCCCTTTGTTGTTGTCCATTATTCAGACACTTCCTCATAGCCTAAACGTTTGTAGATTTCCTCAATGATTTTCTGTGCGGATACTGGAATCACAGTACCTGGTCCAAAGATAGCTACTGCGCCAGCATTATAAAGGAAATCATAGTCTTGAGCAGGTATAACACCCCCCACAATGATGATAATATCCTCACGTCCTAATTTTTCTAGCTCCGCAATCAATTCAGGCACTAATGTTTTATGACCCGCTGCTAATGAAGAGACGCCGATGACATGAACATCATTTTCAACAGCCATTTGCGCTGCCTCAGCAGGCGTCATAAATAATGGAGAAATATCTACATCAAAACCTAAATCAGCATAGCCTGTTGCGACAACCTTGGCTCCACGGTCATGTCCATCTTGTCCCATTTTAGCTACTAAAATACGTGGACGACGGCCTTCGTTTTCAAGGAATTCTTCTGTCATTTGCTTGACTTCTGAAATTTGCTCCTCATCAGAGAAGTTGGCAGAGTAGACACCTGAAATAGAACGGATGACAGCTTTATGTCGTCCAGAAACAGCTTCAATCGCATCAGAAATTTCTCCTAAAGAGGCACGTGCACGAGCCGCATCAACTGCTATAGCTAGTAAATTTTCTTCGCCATCTTGCGCCGCCTTCGTTAAACGAGCTAAATGTTTTTGAACCTCAGCCTCATCACGTGCTGCCTTCATCGCATCTAAACGCTCAATTTGTTTTTGTCGCACTAGGGTATTATCAATATCTAGAATGTCAATTGGCTCTTCTTTCGTCAGACGATATTTATTTACACCAACAATCGTCTCTGTCTTGGAGTCAATTTTCGCTTGACGTTTAGCAGCTGCCTCTTCAACTTTCATTTTAGGAAGACCTGTTTCAATTGCTTTCGCCATACCGCCAAGTGCTTCAATCTCTTCAATTAATGCCCATGCTGATTTAGTTATTTCTTCTGTTAATTTCTCCACGTAGTACGAACCACCCCATGGATCAATTACCTTCGTCATTGCTGTTTCCTCTTGTAAAAATAACTGCGTATTACGTGCAATACGTGCAGAGAAATCCGTTGGAAGTGCAATAGCTTCATCTAGTGCATTCGTATGCAGTGATTGCGTATGTCCCATTGATGACGCATTTGCTTCGATTAACGTACGTGCTACATTATTAAACGGATCTTGCTCTGTTAATGACCACCCAGATGTTTGCGAGTGGGTACGCAAAGCTAATGTTTTCGGATTTTTTGGATTAAACGTTGACATCATCTGAGCCCAAATACGACGGGCTGCGCGCATTTTAGCCACTTCCATATAATAATTCATGCCAATGGCCCAGAAGAACGATAGACGTGGTGCAAATGCATCGATATCAATACCAGCTTTTAGTCCTGTACGTACATACTCCAAACCATCTGCTAACGTATAGGCAAGCTCAATATCATTTGTTGCTCCCGCTTCTTGAATATGGTAACCAGAAATCGAAATGGAGTTAAATTTTGGCATATACTTTGCTGTATATTCAAAAATATCTGCAATGATTTTCATCGACATAGCTGGTGGGTAAATGTATGTATTACGCACCATATATTCCTTTAAAATATCATTTTGAATCGTCCCTGCTAATTTTTCTGGTGTTACACCTTGTTCCTCTGCTGCCACAATATAGAAAGCAAGAACTGGTAGTACGGCACCATTCATTGTCATCGAAACGGACATTTGATCTAACGGGATTTGGTCGAAAAGAATTTTCATATCCTCAACAGAGTCAATCGCTACACCTGCTTTTCCTACATCCCCTGTTACTCGTGGATGATCAGAGTCATAGCCTCGGTGAGTTGCTAGGTCAAACGCTACAGATAAACCCTTTTGTCCCATTGCCAGATTTCGCTTGTAAAAGGCATTGGATTCTTCAGCTGTTGAGAAACCAGCATATTGACGAACAGTCCAAGGACGAGCCACATACATGGTAGGGTATGGTCCGCGTGTATTAGGTGCAATACCCGCTACATCATTTAAATGTTTAGCATCCTTGATATCTTCTTTTGTATAAATATCTTTAATTTCAATACCTTCATTTGTCATAAACTTATTATCAGACGCTTGAGGTGCATTAGCTGATAAAACTTTTTCTATTTCAATTGCATTAAAATTTGGCTTACTCATCGTTGGACCTCCTTTATGCTCGCGAACACTGACTGTAATTTTTCAATGATGTTCTGTCCTGCGAAAATAAAGCCGTTTAAGCCATTTGCTAACCAAGCTTCTTCTTCGTCTTTAAATTTCCCAGCCACATCCACAAGTACACCAGCTGGTTTGTCTGCTAAAATGGCATGGACAAATTCCTTTGTATCCTCATCATTACCTGCAATGACAACATATTTAGCGTCTGTTACCTTTAGCCAAGCTATTGCCTCTTCAACAGTTGCCGTCGGTTCACTTTTTTCAGGAACAAGCCCTACTGTATTTAAGAAACCAGCAATAAAATCTGCTCTTGGCTTGGAGCTTTTTAATGTACCTAATGCTAATATACCCGTTTTCACATCAGCTGCCGTCATTTCTGCACGCAGCTTTTCAAATGGAATAGCACTTCGTTTAATGCTAGCAAATAACGGATTCGTTTCACATTCAAGTGCATCAGCTGGGTTGGCATAAATATTCGTTCCAATCAACGATTGCTTACGTGTTTGTGCAGCATGAATACGAGATTGATACGATTTCTCTACTTCTTCAGCGAGCTTGCCAGATGCAGTGTATTCATCAATGCCGCCAGCTGCCTCTATTTCTAAGAATAACGCCCATGCCTCTTTGACAAAGTCTGCCGTTAACGACTCGATGAAGTAAGAGCCACCTGCAGGATCTATAACCTTTAAGACATTTGTTTCTTCTTTTAAAATTAATGACACATTACGAGCAATACGTACTGATTGTTCTGTAGGCTTTGTTAACGCATCATGTGGATGTACCGTAAAGAGATCAGCGCCGCCGATTAACCCAGAAAGCGCTTCATTAGAAGATCGTAATAAATTCACATAAACATCCAATTTAGAGAAGCTTCTTAAAGATGTTTCAGCAACAGTTGGGATTTTTACATTTTTTGTAACACCATAGGCAGATGAGAACGCTTTCCAAAGTACTTTAAAAGCACGGAGTTTTGCAATCTCTGTAAAGAATTGTGTATCAACAGCAAAGGATACAAAAAATTTCTTTGAAAATGCTTCAAAGCTTGCTTCCTGTTCTGCAAATTTTGCTGCTAATGCAAGTGCATAGGCCAATTCTTGAACGGCGTTGGCACCCTCATTATGATATAGGACTGTGTTAGCGCCGACTGAGCGCACGCTCGGAAATGCATATAAAGAGATTGGTTCGTTCGAAACGATGAAACCTTTCACAGCTTCTCGTTGATCCAAGGCAATTTTATCAAACACTGTTAATAATGGGTCTTTTGTATCTTTAATAGTAATTTTAAATGAATATTCTGAGAAATATGATGCTAATTTGACCAATACATCTTCTGTCCAGTCAAAATTAACACGACTATCAATGGTAATAACTTCATTACCTCGAGCTAAACTATCATCAAGCTGTGCAAAAAACGCTTCACTCGTATCAGCATGAACTTGCTGAGCTACTTGAAATGCTTGACTATTTTGTAGGGAACGAATTGTGGCAACTTGTCGATCAAGCTCATCACCAAGCTTAGCTACTAAACTTTCTTGTGTGTAAATGGGCTGTAGTGTAACACCCTCATTTGTTTTCGTGAATAGAGACTCAAATGGTTTCCCCTTTAAAGCTTTGATTGCTGCATCTTGCCAGTCAGAATAGGCCGGCTTTTCAAATTCAATATATTTCATGTTGTTTGACATGCGGACGCTTAATCAGCTTCCCCCCTTAGTAGTTTCTATTTGTTATTCTACATGACAAATTGCGACTCGGAAAGCATAAAAAAAATCGGAAACCCTTATACAGCAGGTTTCCGACAAGTCATCAGTAGACTGACGTCGAAGATTTATTTGTATTTTCGAGTATTTCTTTTACTCTATTTAGGAATTTACCACATACTAGTCCATCCAACACACGATGATCTAATGATAAACATAAATTCACAATATCACGAGCGGCAAACATTCCACCAGGTAAAACGACTGGTTTTTTTACAATACTTTCCACTTGAAGGATAGCAGCTTGTGGATAATTAATGATACCCATTGATTGAATAGAGCCAAATGCTCCCGTATTATTTACGGTAAATGTACCACCTTTAATATCATCCATGGCTAATTTTCCAGTTCGAACCTTGTTAGCAAGCTCATGAATTTCTCTAGCAATTCCTTTAATGGATTTTTCATCCGCGTGTTTTATAACAGGCACGAATAATGCATCATCCGTCGCTACTGCAATCGAAATATTGATGTCATGCTTTTGAATAATTTTATCCTCAGCCCACATCGAATTCATCATTGGGAATTCTTTCAAGGCTTGAGCCACTGCTTTTACAAAGAAGGCGAAATATGTAAGATTAAAGCCTTCTTTTTGCTTAAATTCACCTTTTAGGCTATCTCGATAAGCAACTAAATCTGTTACGTCCACTTCCATCATCATCCAAGCGTGTGGAGCCTCTTGAACACTTCTTACCATATTATTAGCAATGGCACGACGGATCTTCGTCACTGGAATTTCAATATCTCCAGGCTGGATAGATTGTACCGGTGCTGCAGGCTTTTCTGCATGCTGAGCTTGTGCAGGAGCTGGCTGTTCAGATGGCGCTTGACTCGTTGCTGGCGCTGGTGCCGCACTAGTTGCAGTTGGGATATTGCCCGTTTCAATTAGTTGTAACAAGTCTTTTCTTGTAATGCGACCACCCTCGCCCGTTCCTGTAACTTGTTCGAGTGCAATATCATGCTCCTGTGCAAGTCTTAGAACAGCAGGTGAGTAGCGTACTTTGTCCTTACGCGCTTCTTTTGGAGCGGCTGAAGGAGGAGTAGAAACTGATTGTGATGCCTCTTGTTTCTTTTGAACACCTGCATTTAAAATCGCTGTGCTTACAGCAGATTTTTTTTCAGGCGGTGGAGGTGGTAATTCACTATCCCCTGCAATTTCAATCGAGCATACGACTGCACCAACTGGTAATGTTTGACCTTCTTGTGCAATTAGCTCTGTAATAACCCCTTCAAACGACGATGGAATTTCTGCATTTACTTTATCTGTCACAACTTCTGCTAAGGAATCATATTTTTTTACTGTATCGCCAGGCTTCACAAGCCATTTTTCAATTGTACCTTCTGTTACACTTTCGCCGAGCTGTGGCATAGTAATATTTTGAACCGCCATCATTTATTCCTCCCATCAATTAAGCCTAGGCGACATTGTACCTGATGCAGCGCTAAATTAATAAACGAAGATAGGCAAATAGACAGATTTTGACTTCAAACGGCTAAGTCAAAATCTGTTCTTCCGTCTGAGGCTTTCATTTTTTCAATCAGCCTTGCTTGGTATGTTAAAATGCCGCAAGCTCTCGCATCGCACGTTCAACTTTATCAGGATTAATCATAAAATATTTCTCCATTGTTGGTGCATATGGCATTGCTGGCACATCAGGTCCTGCTAGACGTTGAATTGGTGCATCAAGCTCAAATAAACAATGCTCCGCTATAATCGCGGCAACTTCACTCATGATACTGCCTTCTTTATTATCCTCCGTAACAAGTAATACTTTTCCTGTCTTACTTGCTGCCTCAATAATTGCTTCCTTATCAAGTGGATAAACTGTGCGTAGGTCAAGTATATGGGCAGAAATACCATCTGCAGCTAGACGCTCTGCCGCTTGTAGCGCAAAGTGTACAGCTAAACCATAGGTAATGACTGTCACATCATCCCCTTCACGCTTCACATCAGCCTTGCCGATTGGTAACGTGTAATCGTCTAGCGGTACCTCACCCTTAATTAATCGATAAGCACGTTTGTGTTCAAAGAACAATACTGGATCTTCATCACGAATAGCTGCTTTCAGCAATCCTTTAGCATCATACGGAGTTGATGGTATAACTATTTTTAAACCAGGCGTACCCGCAAAAAGGGCTTCAACGGATTGAGAATGATAAAGCGCCCCATGGATCCCTCCACCAAAAGGTGCACGGATTACCATTGGACAAGTCCAATCATTATTAGAACGGTAACGGATTTTAGCTGCCTCAGAGACGATTTGGTTAACCGCTGGCATAATGAAATCAGCAAATTGCATTTCTGCGATTGGACGCATACCATACATCGCTGCCCCAATACCAACCCCTGCAATCGCACTTTCTGCAAGTGGCGTATCTAGTACACGGTACTCACCGAATTGATCGTACAGACCTGTAGTTGCTTTGAATACACCGCCCTTACGGCCAACGTCTTCTCCTAAAATGAAAACTCGCTCATCACGTTCCATTTCTTCTTTCATTGCTAATGTAATCGCATCAATATAAGACATAACTGCCATTACACGTCACCTCCGTCCACTGGTGCATAAACATATTTCATGGCATCCTCTGGTTGTGCATATGGAGCCGCTTCCGCATAATCAGTCGCTTCATTCACTTCTGCCATCACACGTTCTTCAATTTCAGTACGTACTTTTTCAGTCATGACGCCAGCATCTGTTAAATACTTTTCGAATAACACAATCGGATCTTTTGCCTTACCTTCTGCTATATCTTCAGCCGTACGATATTGACGATCATCATCATCCGAAGAGTGGGCTGTTAAACGATATGTGACTGTTTCGATTAAGCTTGGGCCCTCTCCATCCCGTGCACGGTCCGCTGCTTCTTTTACCACTTTGTAAACTTGTAATGGGCATTTCCCATCAACCGTCACACCTGGCATACCGTAGCCAATTCCACGATCAGAAACCTTCGCGCAGCCTAACTGGCGTTCAACGGGTACAGAGATCGCATATTGATTGTTTTCTACCATGATAATAACTGGCAGCTTATGAACACCTGCGAAGTTTGCTCCTTCATGGAAATCTCCTTGGTTAGAAGAACCTTCACCAAGTGTCACGAAAGAAACAAAATCCTCTTTTTGTAGACGTCCTGCAAGTGCTACGCCAACTGCGTGTGGCACCTGAGTTGTTACAGGCGAAGACCCTGTTAAAATACGATTTTTCTTTTGACCAAAATGCCCTGGCATTTGACGTCCACCAGAGTTTGGATCTTCCGCTTTTGCAAATGCAGATAACATCAACTCTCTTGGTGTCATACCAAAGTGTAAAACAACACCCATATCACGATAATATGGTGCAATATAATCTTTATCTTTATTTAGTGCAAAGGCTGCTCCAACTTGTGCTGCCTCCTGACCTTGACAAGAAATAACAAACGGAATTTTACCAGAACGGTTTAATAACCACATACGCTCATCTAATCTTCTGGCCATTAACATTGTTTCGAACATAGCAAGTACATCTTCATTTGACAAACCTAAATCTTCATGTTTGATTTGAACATCTTGCATACGAACACCCCTTTCGTATTATAGAGAAATAACTATCTTATCCTATATCCCCACATTTGGATACGTTAGTTATGAAATTCAGAAAAATTTAAAAATGGATAGCACGACCATCAACTGCTAAAGCAGATTCCACTAATACCTCATTTAATGAAGGATGTGGATGGATTGCCTGACTAATTTCCCATGGCGTTGCATCCAATAATTTAGCTAAAGATGCTTCCCCAATTAAATCTGTCACGTGCGGCCCTACCATATGAATACCCAAAATATCATCTGTTTCTTCATCAGCAATAATTTTTACAAAACCTTCTGCTTCTCCATTTACCAATGCCTTACCAATTGCCTTGAACGGGAATTTACCGATCTTTAATGAAAAGCCTCGCTCTTTGGCAGCAAGTTCTGTTAAACCGATGCTAGCAACCTCAGGATATGAATAAACGCATTTTGGTACGTTCAGATCATTTAAATGCTCTGTTTTTCCTGTCGCTATATGCTCGATTGCTGACAATCCTTCATGTGACGCAACATGTGCTAACTGTAAGCCACCAATCACATCCCCAATGGCATACATATGTGATTCCTTCGTTTGATAAGAATCATTCACTTTAATGAAGCCATTTTCCACTTCGATTTCTGTATTTTCCAAGCCAATATCTTGCGTGTTGGCTTCACGTCCTACACAAAGTAAAAGTTTATCTGCCTCAAAGATTTCTTCCTGATCATTCACTTTGGCAGAAATGAAAACGTTATCATTTTTTATTTTGAATGTATCTGCCTCTAAACGGGCATTTGTCACAATGCGAACTCCACGCTTTTCAAGCTGCTTGGTTACTTCTTTGACGATATCTGCATCTTCTGCAGGTAAGATAGTTGGTCCGTATTCTACCACTGTTACATATACGCCAAAATCGCAAAGCATAGATGCCCACTCAATACCAATGACACCACCGCCAACGATTAACAATGATTTTGGTAAATGATCAAGCTCCAACGCATGATCTGAATTCATCACATATTGACCATCAACAGTTAATCCGGCCATACCTCGCGGCTTTGAGCCTGTTGCAATGACAACATTTGTCGGTACAAGCATTTCATTTTCTTCCCCATTAGACATTTCTACCGAGATCGTTCCTGGCATTGGCGAGAAAATAGATGGACCTAAAATTCGTCCTGTACCATGATAAACATCTATTTTACCTTTTTTCATCAGTGTATTCACACCTTGGCTTAATTGCTCAACGATTGCTTGTTTCCTAGCTTGAACTTTGTCAAATTGTAGTGTTACACCTTCAATATCGACACCAAATTCACTAGCCGTTTTATTCGCCATTCGATATACTTCTGCACTTCGAAGTAAGGCTTTACTTGGAATACAACCTTTATGCAAGCATGTTCCGCCTAAACGCTCCCGCTCTACAATAGCTGTTTTTAAGCCTAGTTGCGCAGCTCGGATGGCCGCAACGTAACCGCCTGTACCTCCACCTAAAATGACAACATCATAATTTTGAGCCATGTTTATTCCCCCTTTTGAGAAAAGTGCTAACGTATTCTATCTATTAAACAAGCACCTTATCAATTAGCTTACGGTTTATTCTTGCTTAAGAAAAACTTTAGCTTTACTACAACGATGCTCGTATTTGTTGGTAAAATTAGAAGAAGTCGACAATGCGACTTCTCCCAATTTTCAACCCTTGTATATTAGCGACCGTGTAAAATATTTTTTTCATTTTTTAAGAATTGGCTGCGAGATTTCGCCACACGCGCAATGCGTTCTTCAGCTAAACGATTCGCTGCCACATATGTTGGAATGCCATCTCGTTTTGAAATAGCAAAGATCTTTTCAATACTATCATAAATACCGTCAACGCGTTTCAGAGCACGTTCACGATTATAGCCATATAATTCATCCGCAACGTTAATAACGCCACCAGCATTAATCACATAGTCTGGTGCATAGACAATCCCTAATTCATGTAGGTAATCACCATGACGTGAATCTTTTAACTGGTTATTAGCAGATCCAGCAATTACTTTTGCTTTTAGCTGTGGAATTGTTTCATCATTTAATATAGCACCTAAAGCACAAGGTGAGAAAATATCAACGTCTTGCGCGTAGATTTCATCTGGAGCTACTGCCATTGCGTCAAAGTCATTTACAACTCGATCAATGGCTGCCTGATTGATATCTGTTACAACAAGTTTTGCCCCTTCATTATGTAAATACTCGCAAAGCTTGTAAGCTACATTTCCTAGACCTTGTACAGAAATTTTTAATCCCTCTAATGATTCTGAACCGAATGCTTCTTTTGCAGCCGCTTTCATACCGCGATAAACACCATACGCCGTTACTGGAGATGGGTTACCTGATGAACCGAATGCAGGTGAAATTCCTGTTACATAATCTGTTTCCTCATGGATTAAATCCATATCTGTTACTGTTGTACCTACGTCTTCTGCAGTAATATAACGGCCATTTAAGCCTTGGATGAAACGACCTAATGCACGGAACATTTCTTCGTTTTTATCTTTAAATGGGTCACCGATAATGACCGTTTTTCCACCGCCAAGGTTTAAACCAGCTGCCGCATTTTTGTAAGTCATGCCTCGTGCTAAACGCAATGCGTCTTCCACTGCATTTTCCTCTGAAGCATATGTCCACATACGTGCCCCGCCTAATGCTGGTCCAAGTGTTGTGTCATGGATAGCGATAACCGCTTTTAACCCTGATGCTTCATCTTGGCAAAATACCAATTGTTCATAATCATACTTTTCCATATACTTGAAGATTTCCATGAAACTCGCCCCTTTGCTTTGGAAAGTGCATCCCCAAATGCCCGTCCCAATCAAGTTTTATCTAACAATTCTTTCCCTTATTGTCCTCTTCTCAGCAAAAAACTGAGCCCCATTATACAGTAGGTTTTTAGACCCTTATACAGGAAGAAAAAAATTGTTTAGTAATGGATAATATTGCTCCACTTATTTTTACAATACTGACAAATTCACAATTTCGCAACTATTATTACACATTCTTATTTAAGTAAGAATTTTCTAAACATTCAGTAACAAAAACCACTTTATACCCTGCCTAGCTTTGTGGAATAAATATTATATTGATTCCTCCCCTTTCTTGACATTCCCCCATCCACAGGTACAATTAATCATAGGAATAAGGAGGGGTATACATGGCCCGTTTAGCTGCATTTATTGTAATGCTTATTCCAGGTCTTATGGCTGCAGGCGGCATTAAATTTATGCGTGATACATTATTTGGAAAGCTTCTTTCGCCTTTCCCATTTTTATGGCTACAATTTGTAGTGGGTGTTATTTTCTTTGTGATAGGCTTCGGTTTTTTCGCAGGATTTTTACTACATCGTGACCGCAAAAATGGCAAAGTAGCACCGCGCTTCCAAAAAAAATAAAAATAGCTATCCAAATAAGTCACATGGACTTACTGGATAGCTATTTTTATACTCGCTGCTGTGTCGTGATGACTTTATCAGGATAATCCGTAATCCAACCTAACACAGCATGGTGCGGATTCGTTAAGAACGGCTCATTACCATCAATGGCATAAAAACGACAGGCTTTGCCGCTTGTAACGCATGCCTCTAAATACCTTGGCTTGTAGTACCGTTTATGCATATGAACAGTATCAGCCGCTTTGTAATCAGCTAACAAATCCCATTTTAATTTTTTCGTGGCTATTAGAGCCGTTTCATATTCAGGTCTATGTTTTTTCACCATTTCCAGTAATTCATAATGGAATGATGAGAAGTGGCTCCCTGTTGGTAATGAGAGCCCTTGAAGAAAATCCTTTAGCCCACGTTGATTGTCTAGAATGGTTGATTTTAATTCAATATTTAAAGGGAGCTTATTTGTTTTAGCCCATGCTAAAACTGCATCAAATGCTGGCATTTTAGCCGATGAAAAAAGACGCCTCCAAGGCTTTCCGAGTTTAAAACGCAATAACTCTTCCATCGTACAATCACTCACCAGTTTATTGATACCTACTAATCTTGACAATTGTGGATCATGGTACACGATTGGACATCCCTCTTTTGAGAATTGGATGTCTAACTCTATGCCATCAGCCCCCAGCTCCAATGCCTTTTCGAAAGCTTTAAACGTATTTTCAAGCGCATAGGCCGAAGCCCCTCGATGTGCAAACACTGGAATATAGGACGAATTAGACATTTAACTCACCAAACTCTAGCAGAAATTTCCCATTGGTCATTTTGCTTAATAAAGATGATTTTTTACCAATTTGAATATATGTCCCCGGATGCGCTTCCTTTGTGACAATAATCTCTTCTTTTCCAATATGACGCATTTCGTCCATTATTAGTTTAATTTCACGATCTAATGTAACAGCTTCTGCCTTTAATTTTGTTAAAGCCTGCTTGGTCTCTTCAAAGGACGCTGTTTGTTCTTTAGACATTTGGTTGAGGAATGGTAATAAACTTTTCATTTTGGACTCATGGGCTGCAATTTCTGATTGTAACTCTTTAAGCTGAACAGCCTTTTCCTGCATTATCGAATTATTCTCTTGTTTATTGACACTTTCAATAATCAAATCCGTTCGACGTTCCAATCGGTTACCTGAGATGGCAGTGACAATCGTATTTTTAGCTACAGCACGTCCTCCAATAATTTTACCTTTTCGTTCGTCTACGAAAATAGAATGAGCGGAAAGCTGTGAACCTAATGCATAGAAGCCTATATGGATACTATCCGCCGCAAATAAATTTGCTTCATTGACATGTTTGACAAAAATATTGCCGCCCGCTTCCACAACTGTTGAGCCTAGACCAAAAATGCCCCCGCGAATATAAACATCGCCTTCAATGGATTTAATTAGTTTGGCACCGCTTACACCTTCAGCACCATCAATGGAAATATCGCCCGTTGCAATGACCGTATAGCCATTTGTTACTGTTCCTTTAATACTAAGAGAACCATTAAATTCTAGATTTCCTGTTTCAACGCCTACATCACCGTTAATAGGTAGGTGTCTGTTTACACCAATCATACCTTTCACATCATCTAGAACACCAGCAATTTTCGAGCGGATCACAATTTTTCCGTCCTCTTCCACTTCATATGCTGATTTTGTATCGTATCGGATAGGAAAATCCCGTCCTGGTGCGGCAGCCACTACCTCACCTAGCACATTTTTCCCTGATTTACCTAATGTAGCAGGAATCTTTTCACCTAGCCATGAGCCTTCTGAAATTTCTGAGATAAAATTCATATCAAAGTAATCCGCTTTTCCATCATCACGAATGACCGGTTTTCGCTCCGGTTTAGGTAAGTATGTAATTTGTGCATCCGTGCCTGCTATAGGTGGTTGCCCCTGTGCAATTAAAAATGCTTTTCCTGGTTCAGCCTTCGAAATATCAAAATCTAATATTCCATGCACTATTTCAAGTTCCGCAAGTGTTTCTTGCACTTGCTGTGTTAGCTTTTCTTTATGGTTTGCCATATATTCGTTTGTTTCATAGATAAAAATGGAGGCTGACATTTTATCCCGGGCAATTTCAGCTTCTATATTTGGAAGCCAGCGGCCAATTTCTACCGGACTTGTGTTTTGAGTTGACAGTACATTTTTTAAAATTGAAAAATTAGATAATTTAAGTCGTGGATGACTACGTAAGATGCTATCAAATTCTTTTAATGGGAATCCGGCACTAAAAGTAAGCATATATACCTTGCCATTCTCTTCAGAAATTTCGAAGTTTTCATTTCGAACTAGAATCAAGCTACCTCCTCCTTCCCTCTATATGTAAGTATATACAATCCCCTTACATTTGTTTAGAGACCATTGTCACTAACGAGAAAGAAAATAGTACTACTTAATCATTAAAACATCCAACTATTTTTTATTACCAGCAAATATAAATAGGTGTAAAATACTAAGAAAATGTTTAATGTTTAAGTTTTTTAATAAAATCACCCTTAAATAGAAGGTTATTCTATTAGGATAATTTGAACAAACAGTATTCCTACTCTCTATATTATAGGATAGGATCGTCATAAAAATTAAACAATAAAGGGCCTTTAGAACTATAAAATTATCAGATATTAAAGCTCTTTATTCAAGATAGCTCTTAATATTTCCAATTCTGAAGGTCGCACCAAGCTGTCCCAATTCCTCCTTACTCATATATTGCATACTTATTTTACCGTCTAATACGAGTCGGACTTCAAATAAATGCTCCTCTAGTTGTGTAATTTCTATTGAATCCATTCCATCTAATTGAAAGTTGACACTTTTCATTTTGATCACCCGCTTCTCCATTTCATCAGTATCATCGCTCATCAGGTAAGAGATACCTATCAAAAAAATACGCCTTTCTAAACAGTGGTCACACTGTCTAAAAATGGCGTTATAAAAACTCGAGGTATAATTGCTATATCAGTTTTTCTATCGTTTATTGCTAAAAATTTTATGTTTAGCTAGCCATCATGTCAATGCGGATTTTGTCTGCAATCATAGCAATGAATTCACTATTTGTCGGCTTGGATTTCAAGTGATGCACCGTGTAGCCAAACATCGACGAAATGGATTCATAATTGCCACGATTCCACGCAACTTCGATAGCATGACGAATTGCACGTTCAACACGTGATGGTGTCGTATTGAATTTTTTCGCGATTTCTGGATATAAGATCTTTGTTACAGATCCTAATAATTCAATATCCTCAAAGACCATTTGAATGGCTTCACGCAAATAAGAATACCCTTTAATATGTGCAGGTACACCGATTTCTTTAATAATCGCTGTAATCGTGCTGTCTAATTGATGCTGATTTAATTTTTGAGGGACGGTAGGTTGTAAAACGCTTGTCTTTTTAGGAAGTGTCGCCTTCTGTCCAGCACAATGTAAAATCTTCTGCACTAATTGGTCAAATTCAAATGGCTTTAGCATGAAATAAGATGCCCCTAGATCTACAGCCTGCTTCATGACATCTTCTTGGCCAAAAGCAGTTAACATAATTACTTGTACTGATGACATTTTCTCATTTTGATACATCGATTCTAAAACAGCTAAACCGTCAAGATGAGGCATGATTATATCTAGAAGTAAAACATCAGGTGTAAATTCCTCAAGCATTTGTAGACAAACTTTTCCGTTTGAAGCCGTCGCAATAATTTCTATTTCGGCATGTCCCTGGAAATATTGCTCCATTGTTTTTAATAACTCACGATTATCATCTGCAATCGCTACTTTTACCTTTGTCATTTCAATTCCTCCTTCTGGACTTGCTTTGAACACTCCAAAGCGTTAACCTAACCCCTAAATGCATTTTTGGCACACTGTGGAATTTTCGACATTTTTGTTTAAAAACCTTTTTCATTTCCAAAAATGAGTATGTAGTCCGATACTTTCTTTTTATATCGACAAGTTGCGCCAAATATTGGCAAACTGTCTAAACGCTCTTATTACCTATTTTAGATAAAAAAATAAGATAAAACTACAGTTTTTTTAAATATCATGACTCCTTTCGGTTATTATTAGAAATACTTGTTGAATTCAAGGTATTTTTAACATAAAGATAAAAACCCGCAAGTTTCCAGCGGCACCTGTTCTGCCTACGGAAAATGCGGATTTTTACCAAATACCTTTTTTAAGAAGACTTTCTTAACATTTCAGCTACTGTCAAAGCTGCTCCCTTTTTCGGCTCCTCCACAAACATATGTGTTACAGCACCGACAAATCGACCGTCTTGAATGATAGGACTGCCACTCATTCCTTGCAAAATTCCACCAGTTTTTTCAATGAGCTTCTCGTCAGAAACTATAAATTCAAGTCGTTCATTTTCAACCTTTGTTATTTCAATGGAAAAAGTTTCGACTTTTCGTCCTTCAATAGCAGTATATATTTCCGCTTTCCCCGTTTTTATATCTTTTTCATGCATAATTTCAATCGCTTTGGGTAATCTTTGTGGATAGCCTTCTTCCCAACGGCCAAAAATTCCATAAACAGTATTTTTATCTATACTACCCAGTCGTTCCTGATGTTTTTCAATGGAGGAAATTTTGTAACCTGGTTGGCCAGGCGTACTTTTACGGATTTGTTGAATTGAAGCTAAGAAAATGGAGCCAGCTCTAAATACAGGGGCCTCTTGTAGGGTTGAATCAACAATTTGATGACCTAGTGCACCATAGTTTTTTGTCTCTGGATCAATATAAGTCAGTGTTCCTACTCCATCTGTTTCATCTTTTAAGAAGGATATGATATGCTCTGCTTCTTTATTTTGTAATTCGAGTGTAACCTGTTTACCGTCATTATTGATCGTCCATTTCTGTTGGTCTTCTTTAGCCATAGCTTGTTTGGCATCTGCCAGCGACTTTACAGGTATATCATTAATTTTTTCAATCACTGCGCCGCCTTTCATCCATTGATTGGAAGCTAACAGTACATCATGCGCTACGAACACATGTGATAATTGAAGTTGGATTCCAATGGCTTCACCCATCGGTATAAGCTTTTTGGCGGCTAAAGCTTGTATAGGCATCACTAACAAAAAGATGAGCATAGGCAAAATGACTAATTGACGCCAACGACGATTCATACGACACCTCCTTTTCATTTTTGTCTTTTTACTATGTGTTGTTGTGGCGTTCTTATAAGCGGTAAATATTTGTGCAAAAAGAAAAAAACCAGAAACAGCTTCAACTGTTTCTGGAATATGGTTAACGCATTTGTTTTTTTCGCTCTTCTGCCATTGTTAATAATTCCGTTGCATGCTGTAGCGTTAAAGCCGTAATTTCAGTTCCAGACATCATACGGCTGACTTCTTCAATTCGTGCCTTTTGATCAATTTCTGATAAAGACGTAAATGTTCGATCATGCTCGACTTCTTTCTTAATGAAGTAATGATGATCAGCCATCGCAGCAACTTGAGGTAAATGTGAAATACATAGCACTTGAGAATTAATGGATACCGCTGCAATTTTTTCTGCAATGGCTTGTGCCACTCTTCCACTAACTCCTGTGTCCACTTCATCAAAAATGATCGATGTGATACCATTAGAAGAAGAGAAAATGGTTTTCAGCGCCAGCATCATTCGTGATAATTCTCCTCCCGAGGCAATTTTCGGTAAGGACTTTGGCGGTTCTCCAACATTGGTAGAAATATAAAAAATAATTTGATCTTTACCATTTGCATCGAAATATGGTAATTCTTCAAAATTGACAATAAATTTAGCCTTTTCCATATGTAATTCCCGTAACTCTGCCATAATGGCTTCGCTTAACTGTTGGGCAGCAGCTTTACGCACAGTTGAAAGTTCTGTAGCAAGCTCATTGAGCACCGATTCCATTTCGAGCACTCTTCGTTCTTTCACCTGCAAAATTTCATCGCGATTTAGCAGTTCATTTAACTCAATTTTTATTTTTTCAAAATACGCTAAAATGTCCTCCACAGTCGAGCCATATTTGCGTTTTAAATTTTGGAATAGTGCTAAACGTTGTTCTACCTCATTTAAACGCGCTGGATCAAACTCCAATTCATCTAATACATTTTTGACCTGATAAGCCGCATCTTGTAGCGCATAAAATGCCGTTGTTACTGCCTCTGAAGCTTCTTTGAATTGCTCGTCCACTGAAGCTGCATCGTCCAAGGCACCCATTGCATTTCCAATCCAATCAAGACCTTTTGATTCTCCCTGAATAGCCTCGTAGGCAGCACGAGAACGTTCAAAAATTTTATTGTAATTCATAAGACGACGGCGTTCATCAAGAAGCTCATCTTCCTCACCTAGCGTTAAATTGGCTTCTTCTAGCTCTTTTATTTGGAATTGATACAAATCAATGCGTTGTGCCATCAATTGTTCATCGATGGAAATCGAGGCTAAGTCCTTTTTCAGCAATCGATATTCTTCATATTGTTCGCTGTATGTTTGTTGCATAGGCAGCAGCTGCTCTTCTGCAAACTGGTCGAGTAAATTGATATGCTGTTTTTCATCCATCAGCTCTTGGTTTTCATGCTGGCCATGAATATCAATGAGACTCCCACCAATTTCTCTCAGTACTGATAATGGCACAAGTTTACCATTTACACGGCAAATACTTTTCCCAGAATCATTTAGATCACGACGTAAAATAACTGTATCTTCTTCAATTTCAATGCCTGCTTCTTCTAATTTTTTCAGCACAGGATGCGTGGAATTCGCAATTTGAAATAAGCCACCTAATTCAGCCTTTCTTGCCCCATGACGAATAAATTCAGTATTTCCCCGTCCACCAGCAAGTAAATGAACAGCATCAATGATAATAGATTTACCAGCACCAGTTTCCCCCGTTAGTACAGTCAAACCTTCTGAAAAACTCACAGTCAAATCCTCAATGATAGCAAAGTTTCGAATACTAAGCTCTCTTAACACAAATTGTCACCTCTGAATCCATTCCCATTTTTTAAAGCATGTCTAGTAAGCGATTTTTAGTATTTTCCCGCTCATTTTCATTTCGACAAATAATTAAAATGGTATCATCTCCAGAAATTGTACCTAAAATTTCTGGCCAATCTAAATGGTCTAATAAGGATGCAATCGCATTCGCATTACCTGGAAGAGCTTTCATCACTAAAAAATGCGATGCTCCATCAATGCTTATAAAGGCATCCGCTAATGCACGATGTAATTTTTGCACCGGGTTAAATCGTTGATCAGCGGGCAAGCTATACTTATAGCGACCGTCCTGTAATGGTACTTTCACCAAATGTAGTTCTTTGATATCTCGTGATACCGTAGCTTGTGTCACATTATAGCCTGCATCTTTTAGGAAATCGACTAAATCATCTTGTGTTTCAATTTCATGATTCGCAATAATATCCCGAATTCGTATATGTCTTTGTCCTTTATTCATCGTAGCCACCTCTAATAAATAATTAAATATGTGTATAATCACACTACCATTTTCAACAAAAAAGCACAAGAAAAAACACGGCTCTATAAGCGAGCACGTGTTATTTTAAAGAATTATGCGCTTCTTCAACGAGTGCATTAAAAGCTGTATATGCAGGAATGTCTTCTTCTCCAATAGGATTCACTAAATGGAATAAAAATTCAATATTTCCTTCCCCACCTGTTATCGGGGAGTAAGAAGCATCCTTCAAAACAAATCCAATTTCTGTGGCCATTGCCGCTGTTTTTTCTAATACTTCAAGATGGACTTTTTTATCACGAACGATACCTTTTTTTCCAACTTTATCTTTTCCCGCCTCAAACTGCGGTTTCACCAATGCCATAACATCTCCACCTGGTAGCAATACTGTTTTTAACACCGGTAAAATTAATGATAAAGAAATAAAACTAACATCTATTGTAGCAAAATCAGGTAATCCTTCAGATAAATCTGCTGCCGTAGTATAACGGAAATTAGTTTTTTCCATGACAGTAACACGTTCATCTGACCGAATTTTCCACGCTAATTGATTGGATCCGACATCCAGTGCATAGCCATGTCTTGCGCCATGCTGCAATGCACAATCTGTAAACCCACCTGTAGAGGAGCCAATGTCAAGCATTAGCTTCCCTTCTACAGACATATCAAAAATTTGTAGGGCCTTTTCTAGCTTCAGACCACCACGACTAACATATTTTAAATCGGAGCCTTTTACTTGTAGAGGGGCATCGATAGCAATTTTTTCTCCTGCCTTATCGATTCGTATTTCATTTGAAAAAACAAGTCCCGCCATAATGGAACGTTTTGCTTTTTCTCTTGTTTCACATAATCCACGCTCTACAAGTAAAATATCCACTCGTTCTTTTGGTTGTTTTGTCATTATTTATTTAAACCTACTTGCTGTTTTTGTTGAAGTAATACTTGCATACGTGCTGCTGCATCCTCTGCTGTCATATGAATTTCTTCGAGCAGCTGATCAACGTTACCATGCTCGATATATTGATCTGGAATACCCATTCGATCAACAATTGCATGGAGATAGCCATGGTCGTGAGCAAATTCTAATACTCCGCTACCAAATCCGCCTTTTAGGACTGCTTCTTCAATGGTTAATATCGGTTTATGATTGGATAAAATTCGGTGTAGCATATCCTCATCCATTGGTTTGATAAAGCGTGCATTGACCACCTCGATATCGATCCCTTGCTGCGCTAACATATCTGCTGCTTGCATGGCCATCGGAATCGTTGTGCCAAATGTCAAAATGGAACCGTCTTTTCCTTCTCGTAAAACTTCCCAGCTACCAATTGGTAATGCGACTAACTCATCATCTAGTGGAACGCCAATCCCATTACCACGAGGGTAACGTAGTGCAATCGGACCACCATCGTACTCAATAGCTGTTTTAACCATATGTTGCCCTTCATTCTCATCCTTAGGCATCATAATCGTCATATTTGGAATATGACGAAGGAAAGCGATATCAAATACGCCCTGATGCGTTTCACCATCTGCCCCAACTAAACCAGCACGATCAATACCGATAAAGACATTTAAATTAGGACGTGCAATATCATGCAACACTTGGTCATAAGCACGTTGTAGGAATGTTGAATAAATCGCTAAAAACGGCTTCATATTTTGTGTAGCTAAACCCGCTGCCATTGTTGCTGCATGTTGCTCGGCAATCCCCACATCGAAGAAACGATTTGGAAAGTCTTGTTGAATCCCTTGTAATTTTGACCCGACAGGCATAGCAGGTGTGATCGTCACGACTCGCTCATCTTCATGAGCAATTTTACGAACAGTTTCTGCAATTAAACTACTCCATGCTGGTCCTTTAGTCTCTGACTTCACAAAGGCACCATTTTCAATTTTATAAGGACCTGTTCCATGCCAATTACCGATCGTATCGTCTTCAGCAGGTTTATAGCCCTTTCCTTTTTTCGTAATTACGTGAACAAGGACTGGCCCCTTCACTTTTTTCGCATGGGATAATGTCATTTCCAATGCTTCAAAATCATGACCATCAATAGGACCAAGATATTTAAAGCCTAATTCCTCAAAAAAGACACCTGACACCACTAAATATTTTAAGCTATCCTTAAGTCGTTCCGCGGTAGAAGCAAGCTTCCCACCTAATACCGGAATTTTATTAATAAGTGATTCTAGCTCTTCTTTGGCTTTTGAATACTCCTTGGCCGTACGCAAACGACCTAAAACACTGTGAAGCGCACCAACGTTTGGAGCAATGGACATTTCATTATCATTTAGGATAACAATCATATTCGTTTTTGCATGACCGATATGATTTAACGCTTCAAGCGCCATACCGCCAGTTAAAGCGCCATCCCCAATAATAGGAATTACATAGTTATGTTCTTTTTTAATATCACGTGCTGCTGCCATACCCATGGCCGCTGATAAGGAAGTCGAGCTATGACCTGTTTCCCATTCATCATGTTCACTCTCCACGCGCTTTGGAAATCCACAAAGCCCTTTGAACTGACGTAGTGTGTCAAATTGACTCGCACGACCTGTTAAAATTTTATGCACGTAAGCTTGGTGGCCAACATCCCACAAAAACTTATCTTTTGGACTGTCAAACATTTTATGCAACATAATCGTAAGCTCGACTACTCCTAAATTCGGCCCGATATGTCCACCTGTGACAGAACATTTTTCGATTAAGAAGGTACGAATTTCTTGCGCTACCTGCTCAAGCTCCTTCTTATTTAAGTTTTTTAAAAAGGATGGACTAGTTATTTTATTTAAATCCACCTTTCTCACACACCTTTTCAATAAAATATTCACCGCATTTGTTTTCACTATTATAGCAGTGTTATCAATATGCTAAAAGTACGAGCACTTCATTGTTTACAATTTGTAAACGTTCCCACCTATTCTAGCATATTCTTTTCCTTCAATGCCTTGATTTTCTCTCAGTTTTTACGATGAACAATATATGCCGCAAAGTCACGTAATAAGCTAGCATCTATTGGTAATTGATCGAGTGCATTAATAGCATGTTGATAATGCTCAGCAAGCTTTTCTTTCGCTCCATTTAGCGTTAAAAGTGCTGGGTAAGTACTCTTATCACTAGCTACATCTTTCCCAGCCGTTTTTCCTAGTTCCTCTGTTGTTCCTTCGATATCTAAAATATCGTCTTGGATTTGGAAAGCTAGGCCGATGTGATGGGCATATTCCTTCAATGTAGCACGGTCTTGTTTAGATGCGTCTGCTAATACGGCTCCCGCTTCAATACTAAATCTTAATAAAGCACCGGTTTTATTAACATGGACTTGTTCCAGTTCAGTTAAATTAAGCTGACGCTGCTCACCTTCCATATCCAGTACTTGACCACCAACCATGCCCTCAGCACCTGCGGCAACGCTTAACAATTGAACAAGCTCGATTCGCTTTTCAGCCGTTACTTCCATACGGGCTAAAATACCAAACGCCAATGTGTTTAATGCATCTCCCGCAAGTGTTGCAAGTGCTTCTCCATAAACTTTGTGGTTTGTTGGCTTGCCTCTTCTAAAATCATCATTATCCATGCTTGGTAAGTCATCATGGATTAACGAATACGTATGAATGATTTCAATGACTGATCCTACAATTAAACCATCCTGTAAATTTTTTTGATAAAGCTCCAAGACAGCTAATACAAAAAGTGGACGAATGCGTTTACCGCCTGCCTTTAATGAATATAGCATGGAGTCCTTTAAATCTACTGGAGCATCAATTTTTGAAACAAGTGCAAACATCGTTTCTTCGATTTGTGGTATGTTGCTTTCGATAAAGTACTTTAATGGCTCATTCATTTCCTAATTCTCTCCCTTTAATGGATCAAATGCTGTTGTTTCGCCTGTCTCTTGGACAATAGATACTAGCTGCTCTTCAGCATGCTGCAGCTTACTATGGCAAAACTTTGATAGCTCCATTCCTTGCTTGTATAAATCAATCGCATTTTCCAATGGTACATCGCCTTGTTCTAGCTGGCGAACTATTTCTTCCAATGCCGTCATAGCTTCTGCGAAAGTTTGTTGTTTTTCTGTCACAACGATTCCCCCTCATTCTTTAGCAAAATATCCTTCACTTCAGCCACAACCTTCCCATCATGGAAAGTCAATGTCAGATGATCCTGCTTCTGCACGTCAGTGGATGATTTAATCATCTGTTGATCTTTATAAGCGACTGTAAATCCTCTTGTTAAAATGGATAGTGGATTTAATGCTTCTAATGTTCGAATAGTTGCCTCAAATTGTTGTTGCTGCTTCGCTACATAATACGTTGTAGCACGTGTTAATTGTTGCATGCGCGCTTCTAGCTCCCGTTGATGGAAGGCAAGTGCTTTTTTTGGTGAATGTTGTGCCACCGTACTATGTAATTGCTGAAGCTGAGCACTCTTCTTCATCAAATCTACTTGCATGGCTGTTTGCAATCCTGACTCGAGCTGTGCCAATCTTTCAGTAAACGGTCGATATAGTCTTTCTGGCATTGACAGTGGATAAGACTGTTGGAGCTTATTAAGACGTTGTCGTTCAGCCATAAGTTGCGACCTAACCATTTGATGAATTTGAGATTTTTGCGAAAGTACCCGTTGGAATAGCTCTGCTTGATCTGGGACTGCCATCTCAGCGGCCGCTGTTGGTGTAGGTGCACGTAAATCAGCAACATAATCGGCAATTGTCGTATCTGTTTCATGACCAACTGCGCTAATAATAGGAATTCGACTGTCAAAAATAGCTCTCGCCACTATTTCTTCATTAAATGCCCATAAGTCCTCGATCGAGCCTCCCCCGCGTCCAACAATCAACACTTGACAAGTTGCCTCTTGATTGGCGCGTTGAATGTTTTGCACAATATTTGGTGCCGCCTGTGCTCCTTGTACGAGTGTAGGGTAAATCAGAATTTCAGCTAAAGGGTAACGTCTCTTTAAAGTCGTACAAATATCTCGAATCGCTGCTCCTGTCGTTGATGTTAGCACACCTATCTTTTCAGGAAACTTTGGAATCGATTGCTTCCATTCTAATTTAAAAAGCCCTTCTTTTTGTAATTGCTCTTTTAATTGATTAAAGGCAACAAATAGACTACCAATGCCGTCCGGTTGCATTTCTTGGACATATAGCTGATAAGTCCCATAGCCTTCGTAAACGTTTACATCACCACGGATAAATACTTGCATACCTTCTTTTGGTTCAAATGCTAATTTCGTGGCAGCCGTTTTAAACATCGTGGCAGCAATTCTTGCGCCATCATCCTTTAATGTAAAATAAATATGGCCAGATTGATGAATTTTAACATTTGATAGCTCACCTTTCACATACACTTCGCGTAGGTGAGGGTCCGCATCAAATTTTCGTTTAATATATTTTGTTAATGCTTTTACAGTTAAATAAGAAGCAGAGGACATGTTTTCGGCTCCTTTACTAAGATCAAGTTTTTCACAAAAACTACACCTATCATAACATTTTTTACTGGTGTTGACGCGTTTAAATACTGTTTCGCTAGAAAAAATGCCTGTCTTTTATCTATCAAAAAACAACTATAACATATTCCAACACGTTCTAACTAATAGAAATTGACTATTCAATGAATAACAAAACAAGGTCCCATAACAACAGCGGTTATGAGACTTTACATTTTAATAAAATACTAATAATAACGTTCCTACAATCAAACAGTAATACGTAAAATAGCTAAGTTTACCGCTTTTCATAATGCCCATAAACCAACGCATGGCAAAGTACGTCATAATAAGAGTAGCTAGAAAAGTGGCTGCATAAGGAAGCGCTAACGCACCTTTATTAGGCTCATCTAAAAAATCAGTTATTCCTAATACGACCCCACCTAAGCTTACTGGAATATAAAGCATAAACGAGAAACGTAAAGCTGTATCCTGTCTCATACCTACTGCAATCGCTGAAATAATAGTCGCACCTGAGCGGCTAATACCTGGTGTAAGAGCAACCGCTTGCCCTAACCCCACAATAATGGCATCCTTTGCACTTAAATCTGCATCTTTTTTCTTCCCACGCATATTACGAATCAGCCATAATGCCGCACCCGTAACAAACAACATGAGCGCGATTGTCGTCATACTCACATTGTCTGCAATAACATCACTTAATAATACTCCTAAAACGCCCGCTGGAATAGAACCTATAATGATATACAGGGCAAAGCGGAAATCAGCATTGTAGCGCTTCTCACGTGTTTTCAAGTACAAGAAAAAATGGGAAATCAATCGTACTATATCCTCACGATAAATATAAACAATAGCAAGTAACGATGCTGTATTGGTGAGAATGGCGAACGTAAACCCTTGTTCACCAAGCCCTAGTATTTCGCTGGCAATCATCACATGTCCACTTGACGATACCGGAATTGGTTCTGTAAACCCTTGGACAAGACCAATAATGATATGCTTCACAATTAACACAATATCGATATTTTCCATAAAAACCTCCTACTAAGTATGTATGTCCCAAACGTTACATTAGACGTCAAAATTAGCATAAAAGTTCTGGAATCAATCCATAAAAAAAGTCATCCCAACATGATATTGAGATGACTTCTTGAAAAGGCTATTTAATTAGCAAGCTTATTTTCAGCTGCTTGCACAGTGTTGAATAGTAACATTGTGATGGTCATCGGTCCAACACCGCCTGGTACAGGTGTGATATGAGACGCTATACCATCTACTTCAGCAAAGTTTACGTCGCCGCATAATTTATTGTTGTCATCACGATTTATGCCAACATCAATTACAACAGCCCCTTCTTTCACATGCTCTTTTGTAATAAAGTTTGCACGTCCAACAGCAGCAATTAATAGATCCGCTTGTTTTGTAAATGAAGGTAAATTTGGCGTTTTGGAATGTGTATACGTTACCGTAGCATCTTTTTGCAATAGTAGTTGCCCCATTGGCTTACCTACAATATGACTACGTCCTACGATTACAGCATGTTTTCCTGCAATTTCAATTCCTGAATACTCAAGAAGCTTCATTACGCCAAAAGGAGTACAAGGTAAAAATGTTTCTTGGCCAAGCATCATTTTCCCAACACTGACAGGTGAGAAGCCATCAACATCCTTCTCGACAGCAATTGTCGCGATGACTTTATCCTCATCAATATGTTTTGGAAGTGGTAATTGTACTAAAATACCGTGAATATCTTCACGTTGATTTAATTGTTGAATTTGTGTTAATAATTCCTCTTGCGTCGTTTCTTCTGGTAATTTAATCAGTTCCGAATACATACCAATTGCTTCACAAGATTTTTGTTTATTTCTCACATATGTAGCTGAAGCTTGGTTGTCTCCAACTAACACAACCGCTAAACCAGGTGTTAACCCTTGTTCTTTTAAACGAATTACACGCTCTGCTACAGCATTACGAATTTCTTGACCAATCTCTTTACCATTAATAATTGCACTTGACATAAACCTTCGTTACTCCTTCCAATTCAACACATTATTCTTGTTCTGTAAATTTAGAAAGTACACCATTGACGAATTTAGATGAACTATCCTCGCCAAATGTTTTACATAACTCGATTGCTTCGTTTAGTACTACTCTTTTTGGTGTTTCTGGCATGTATAACAGCTCGTATACAGCTAGGCGTAAAACAGTTCTCTCAATTTTGGGTAAACGGGCAAGTGACCACTTTTCAAGATGCTGTTCTAATGTAGCATCAATTTCCTCCAAATGTTCAGCTGTTCCAGTAACAATTTTTTCGTAGAAGGCATTTGTCGGCTGGCCTTTAATATGACCCATTGCTTCTTCAACTGTTAAATCTGTATTGTCTAGCTGAAACAAAACTTGCAACGCTTTTTCGCGCGCTTCATGTCGTTTCATGTAAAGCTCTCCTTCTTAAGTGGCATTAAGGTTTATAATAGCATAAAATCGCCCGAGAAACACGATTTCAAGCAAGTTTTCAATAATCTGAAACCTTTTTCAAGAAACTTTTTGCGCATCTAACAATTCGTCTCGAGCATTCCAAAATGCTTGTTTAATTCACAAAATGTTATAATAAAGAAAATTGAAAGAATCTACAGAGGTGTTCACAATGCAATATGAAGCTATTTGTACGAGCTGTAAAAAACCATTCAAGCTCCAGGAAGGTGAAGCACAATACAAACTAATGAAAGAACGTAAAGCTCACCTATTTTATTGCGAAGAGTGCAAGCATAAAATTCGCTTTGATGCCATCCGAAACTTCTTTAGCTACTATTAGTGGAGGCCATGATGAAGGAACATTATTATACAATCGGTGAGGTTGCCAAACTGTCCAATCTATCCGTTCAAACGTTACGCTATTATGATCAGATCGATTTATTTAAGCCTGCATATACCGATACTTATACCAATTATCGCTATTATAAAGACAGTCAAATTTTCTATTTAGATATCATTAAATCACTTAAATATATTGGCATTTCATTAGAGGATATAAAGAAAGCACTCAAATTAACGTCTGAAGAACTACTTGACTTTTTTGCGCAGCAAGAGCAAAGAATTGATACTAAAATTTCACGCTTGAATGAAGTAAAAAACACGTTATTAAAAACCAAAAAGCAATTACAGGAACAAATCGATATCCCCTTCTTTGGTGAGGTATATATACAAGTAGAGGAAGCCATGCCCATCCTACAAGTGACAACTACCGAATTAACTCCAACTTCTAGTACCAATACATATTACGCAACACTTACAAAAATTATTGAGAAGGAGGGCAGTGTATTAAATAGTCGCTATGGTTGTATATATCCGCTCGCTCCCTATGAAGATGTCAATGCAATTATTTATGACGCCATTTTCACCCCGCTATTAACCGAGCGAGTATTTTCAAAGCTATCGTCGAATATTGAACAAACCATTATACCTGCTGGTACATTTGTCTGTATTGCATTTATCTACCATCCGGATACCTACTTTTCTTTTTATGAAAAATTAAGAAATTATGTCATGGCGCAGTCCGAAGCTTTTGAATCTCAAGTTTATGAACTGTATATGCCCGCAACCCTTACTTTAGAGCATGAAAAGAAATTCATTGTTGAATTAAAGATTCGAAAAAAACAATAAAGATACAATCCCCTTTTATGTATAACTGTCCACATTAATTTCCAAACTGATAAAAAATCATCAAATTGAAAACAAATCTTTTGACCCTATAGTTACTATAGGGTTTATCGTAATACATGGAAATATTCTAGTAGAATGTCAATTTCATGTATCGTGAACGAATAAAAGGAGAACATTATGAGCAAGAAGCAAAATATAACATTAGCAATTTTACTATCGAATCTATTCATTGCCTTTTTAGGTATTGGTTTAGTCATTCCAGTTTTACCAACCATCATGAATGAGCTTCATATTTCAGGCTCTGTCGTTGGTTATATGGTGGCAGCCTTTGCTATTACGCAACTGATTGTGTCCCCCATTGCTGGTAAGTTAGTCGATAATATTGGCCGCAAAGTCATGATTGTTGCAGGGCTTTTTATTTTTGGACTTTCTGAGTTTTTATTTGGATTGGGACGTTCCATTGAAGTCCTCTTTATTTCTCGAATGTTAGGTGGCGTGAGTGCGGCCTTCATTATGCCAGCCGTCACTGCTTATATTGCCGATATTACAACACTATCTCAACGCCCAAAAGCTCTTGGCTATATGAGTGCTGCAATTAGTACAGGCTTTATAATTGGTCCTGGAATCGGAGGGTTTTTAGCCGAATATGGTACACGTGTTCCTTTCTATGCGGCAGGTGTCCTTGGCCTTGTAGCAGCAGTCTTTTCATTAGTATTATTAAAAGAACCAACACGTGCTGGAGATAAGGAAGATGCACCAGCATCAATTTTAGGGAGTGCCAAGCGAGTATTTAGCCCGCTTTATTTCATTCCATTTATTCTTATTTTCGTCCTATCATTCGGCTTAGCTGCATTCGAATCATTATTTAGTTTATTCGTCGACCATAAATTCGCCTTTACGCCATCAGATATCGCCATTATCATTACAGGTAGTGGGATTGTAGGTGCATTGGCACAATTATTACTATTTGATTGGCTGACAAAGAAAATGGGAGAAATTAATGTCATTCGCTATTCGCTGATCCTCTCAGCTGTCTTAACTTTTGCTATGACTATCGTGAACCATTATTTTGCCATCTTATTTGTCACATTCTTTATTTTTGTTGGATTCGATTTAATTCGTCCAGCAGTCACTTCTTATTTGTCTAAAATTGCCGGCAATGAGCAAGGGTTTGTGGGTGGAATGAACTCTATGTTTACAAGCCTTGGTAATATTTTCGGTCCTATTTTAGGCGGGATATTGTTCGATATTAATTTGAACTATCCATATTACTTTGCCACAATTGTTTTAGTAATTGGTGTCATCCTTGCGTTATTCTGGAGAAAACCAAAGCATATTGAATTATAAGCGAACAGCGATACAATATTATGAATGAATTTCCAAATTAAAAAAGGATCGCCCACAGATATGTCATCTACGGGCAATCCTTTTAGTTTTATTCATGTACTATAGTTTCTTCTTTTTCGAAATGAATCGCTGTAATATGCACATTTACTTCTGCAGTTTCGAGTGCTGTCATATTAAAAATAGCTTGGCGTATCTGTGTTTGTACATCCTTCGCTACCTTAGGAATGGCATATCCATATTTCACAGAGCAAAATACATCAATAGCGATTTCACCTGTTTCTGTTACACCTGATTTAATCCCTTTATTGTGTACCTTTTTACCGAAACGTTCCACGACACCTGTCGCAATATTACCACGTGTTGCAGCAATGCCTTCGACCTCATTTACTGCGATCCCTGCCACAACCTCGATAACCTCTGCCGCTACTTCAATTTTTCCAAGCTCTTCTTTTCCAGAAGGTGTTGGTTGTACGAAAGATTGTCCTACTTTCTCTGCCATACAAATATCATCCTTTCCCTTACACATCACAAACAAATGCTGTACTTACATTTATTATACTATAAAAAGGAAGGTTTGGCTGTCGAAAGCCGTTTTAATTTATAAAGTAGCTTCATGGAATGATTATTATTGATCCTCAACATTTATTAAATAAATCCCCTTGTCAAAGCCTCCGCGCTCCATTTTCTTCTGATTACGGCATGCCTCAAGCTCTTCATAGCTCACACCTAGTGCACTAATTGCTGTATATACTAGCTCTAAAATATCTACTAATTCCTCAACCTCATCTTGTACAGTAGTAGCTTCATGAAACTCCCTAGCTTCCTCGAGCATTTTTGCTTTCACTTCCGTTAAAAACTCAATTGGTTCTAGAGTACGCGCACGATAAGTTACACCTTTCGCCGCCATTATTTCTAAAATCTTATCTCTTACTAGCTTATTATATATAGGCATACTGATCCCCCCACCTCCACTGCTCTACCCAAATTATACGATGGTATAAACAAAAAACCTCTAACTGTAAAAGAAAGTTAGAGGCATTCAAATAGCGAATGTTATATTTGGACTTTTAGTCCAGTCACTTAAAACAGAAAAACCACTTTTTGTTATCTTATTTACAACAAAATATGCCAATTTAAATTTCAAATCAAACTCCAATTTCATTTAGAATTGAGTAATAATGAGATTGGAGTTTTCCCATTATACTTGGATTCTCCACTAATAATTGAAATCCATTTATCAAATAATTTATTAAATACTACAATTTGATTCGATAATGTTTAAATTTAAAGTTCTATTTTATACTTATTTTCATTAAATATGTACTTATCTCCTTTTATTTCAAAGTCATTTGATAATTTCACAATTTTATTACCATCTGCACTATGAATTGTAATTTGAATCTTATATTTCCCCTCTTTTAATATTTCCTCAACTTCCTCACCCAGATTTATATTATTTTTTAGGGTTGATTGCTGTTTATTCGAATTAATCCTTGAAATCCCATTTGATTTATTTTCTAGTAATGATGATGATTCATAAACTTCGAAAAAACTTTCACTAAAATCTTTTCTATCTATATCGATTTCCTTAATTAAAAACCAATATTCCTTCTCTTGCATATAAAGATGAATTTTTAAGTTTTCCAATTGTATATTAGTTAATTGTATGTCTATTGGGAGCATACTATTGTTTTTAAAATCAATATCAACAGTTTGCCCTTTAGAAAAAGATAATACTGAATATGTAAAGAATAGAATAAACAGCAAAAATAGTATGTAGAACCAAAAACTCAAATGTGTTTTTCTTAATTTTACTGCATCATAAATTTTTCTACATACTTCGAAAAATTTGTTTCTCATTTTTTTTATAATTAATACTAGTGAACTAATTA
Source organism: Lysinibacillus sp. GW247-5R2A (assembly GCF_059424475.1). Lineage (NCBI taxonomy): Bacteria > Bacillati > Bacillota > Bacilli > Caryophanales > Bacillaceae > Lysinibacillus > Lysinibacillus sp. GW247-5R2A. The sequence goes on from NZ_JBWKZL010000005.1 coordinate 251,572, forward strand.
AAACTAAAAAAATGAGTGTTGAAATCCACCAAAACAGATTAAAAAAATTCATCATTAATTCAATAAATATAATAAACATCGATGTAATAACAAATATAACTAAATTTAAATATAAAATATTAAAAATTTCATTAAATTTTTTATTAGCCTCATTTTTTGCTTCTGCAAAAATAATGTCGTCATTAAAGTCCTTAAAAGTCTTCAATTCTGAAAAAATGTATCTACTTCCTCCAATAAAAATAGTAACTAGCATTGTCACTAACACTAGAGAAATAAAATGTTCGGAGCTAAATAAACTTTTAGTATTAAGATTATTAAAAATAAAAAACGTAAAATCAAATAATTTTATTAACACATACCAAATAACACCTAATATAGTTAAAGTAATACCCAATCTTGTTGCTCTATCAATATTACTATTCTGCATACATAACCAACCACCTTAAATATAATTAGTTTAATTTAGATTTTATTCATATAGAAGAGTGGTTAAATCTAATGATTATGCTCTTCTGTTATTTTCATTCACTTTAAATATAAACAAAAGAATATTTATCCAATTCGATCCTATCTCTAGAACTATACTTTGTAGTATCCTATATGATTTACTATTCTAAGCTTAAGGAACATTATTTGTAAAAATACATTAGTAAATAATATGTAGTATTCTACCCACTATCACAATAATACAATCGTGAAATTGATACTCACTCTTGTAGAGCCAAAATGAGCTACTTTAATTAATTCAGACTCAATATATTTTTAAAACTTTTCTTTTACTATTTCTTTGTTTTCTTTATAAATAGATAAAAAAATACTTTTTTCTGAATTATTGACCCAATTTTTTCTCTTGATTTAACTATGTCTTAGTAGCACAAATTAAAATTCAATAATTAACCCTTTATAAGTTAAAATAGGTTTAAAGTGTATTAGTCTCAAAGTCAATGTCCTTTACTTCTAACTGAATTAAAGTGGCTACACTATGGCCACACTTGCACATTGTTGTTCATCTGCTAGCGGTGGCTTTATTTGCTCATCTACTTTAATTTCAATGGTTTCCACCATTTTTTAAAACCACCAATTATTATAGAAACGATTTAATACAGCCTTAAGCACCCTAATTTACTTTGCTTTGTTACGTTTGAAACATCACCGAGTTTGGATAACCACTCAAACAATACAAGAATTGTAATTTTGTCTAAATATACGAGTTCCATTTCAATAGCAAAATGCTTCATAATTTTAACGTACTCTTGGCTTGCCACGGGTCTAATACCAGAAATCTTCATTCGTTCCTTCACAATTAACCGTGCTTTTTCAATCATCCTCATCGTTATTCGCCTTAAGTTTCGTAACTTCTACAAAAAATTTAGGATTACAAATTGTAATTTTTTCTTGTTGTTGTGAATGAAGTGTTGGTGGATTCAATTAAATAGCATCCACACCATTTAAATCAAATACACCCATACGCTGATCTTTTCTGACCACTAAAAAACCCCCTAACAAAGTATAGTTAAGAGGTAAAAAATTAAAAATCTTTTTTATCATTCTAATACGCTAAAGCTTGTAGAACAAGGAAATTATTTTTGCGATACACCCAATACATCGTTCTCTTCCAAGAACTTCGTATTGAATTGCGCTGATTTGAAGACGTCATTGTTCATCAAAGCTTGGTGGAATGGAATGGTTGTATTGATTCCAGGGCCAGATACTTCAAATTCACCTAGCGCGCGATTCATTTTCGCAATCGCCTCTTCACGTGTATCGGCATGAACAATAAGTTTTGCCACCATTGAATCATAGTATGGTGGAATTGTATAACCTGCATAGACAGCAGAATCAATACGTACACCATAGCCACCTGGCGTTACATACGTATCAACAGTTCCTGCTGAAGGCATGAAGTTTTTATAGGCATTTTCTGCGTTAATACGGCATTCAATAGCCCAACCATTTAATTGAATATCATCTTGAGTGAAAGGTAGTTTTTCACCAGATGCAATTTTTAATTGTTGTTGTACAAGATCTACACCAGAAATCATTTCTGTTACTGGGTGCTCTACTTGGATACGCGTATTCATTTCCATGAAGTAGAACTTGTCCTCTTGATAGTCATAAATGAACTCAATTGTTCCAGCACCTTCATAGTCACAGGCTTGGGCTGCTTTTACGGCAGCTGCACCCATTTCAGCACGGCGTTCAGAAGAAAGAGCTGGAGATGGAGCTTCCTCTACTAACTTCTGCATACGACGTTGAACAGTACAGTCACGCTCGCCTAAATGCACGACGTTACCATAGCCATCCGCTAAAATTTGGATTTCACAGTGACGGAAGTACTCGATGAATTTCTCTAGATATACGCCAGGGTTACCGAATGCTGCAGCAGCCTCTTTTTGCGTAATATCAATACCTTTGACAAGATCTTCTTCTGTACGCGCTACACGAATCCCTTTACCACCGCCACCAGCAGTGGCTTTAATGATTACAGGATAGCCAATTTTAGCAGCCCATTCTTTACCTGTTTCGATATCTGGCACAATACCAGTACCAGGAACAAGCGGAACTCCTGCTGCTTCCATTGTTGTACGTGCTACGTCCTTGATACCCATAATTTTAATGGAATCAGATGATGGACCGATAAATTTAATGCCAGCGTTTTCACAAGCTTCAGCAAAATCAGCGTTTTCCGATACAAAGCCATAGCCTGGGTGGATTCCGTCAGCACCTGTTTTTTCAGCTACACTAAGTAGAGCTGGGAAACTAAGATAAGAATCCTTCGATAGCTTTGGTCCAATACAGTAGGCTTCGTCTGCTAATTTCACATGTAATGCGTCTGCATCTGCTTCAGAGTACACAGCAACTGACTGGATGCCTAACTCTTTACAAGCACGAATGATACGCACAGCGATTTCGCCGCGGTTTGCAATTAAAACTTTTTTCATGATTTGCACTCCTTACTGAGCTTTTACAAGGAATAGTGGTTGGCCGTATTCTACTAATTCGCCATCTTTCACAAGTACTTCAACGATTTCCCCTTGCACTTCTGCTTCAATTTCGTTGAATAATTTCATTGCTTCTACGATACATACAATTGTTTCGTCCCCTACTTTGTCGCCTGCTTTTACGTAAGCTGGTGAATCTGGGTTTGGTGATTGATAGAAGGTACCGACCATTGGAGATACAATTTTATGTAGCGATGGGTCGTTAATCGCTGGCGCCGCTGTAGCAGGTGCTTCTTCCACTTTAGTTGGTGCTGCTACTGGAGCTTCTGCTGGTGCAGATTGTTGTACAACAGGTGCTACTACTTCTTTTTTAGGTGCTACAGTTTCTGTAACAACATTATTATTCTTTTTTAACTTAACTTTTGCGCCATCTACCTCATACACAAACTCGTCAATTGAAGAAGAATCTACTAATTTAATAATTTCGCGAATTTCTTGAATTTTGAACATTTCTAACTCTCCTTATGAAATAAAATCTACTACAATAACTATTTTATATTTTTTCGAATCAATTTGAAATAGTTAAATGAAAATTAAGTAAATATGAACAAAATAAAAGGCTTTCCTTTACTAAGCGAAAGCCTTTTCAGAACGCTGATATATAACAACTCTTTTTAAATAAACTAAAAATTTATTATTTTCTATATTTTTAATAATTATTCGCGCTGAACTTTACTTGTACATCATTTGCGCCTTCCATCTCTGTTCTTACTAAATATATAATTTCATTTGCTTGGGATTTTGATAATTCTTCAGCCATGACTGTAACAGAAACTTTTTCTCCTTCAGCTCGAACAAATGCATCCGTATAACCTAATGATTTAATGAGCATTTCAAGCATTGCTTCTGCTGATTCTCGTTTAATAAGACCATCCATTTCATTGAATGCCTCATTTTTTTCGTCAGCGGAAGATTCTTCTGAAGCAATTTTTTGTGTTAACTGCTCACGAAGTTGGCTTCTTTCATCACTAACTTGCATACGCATTTCTTCAAATAAATGACTCGGTGAAGAAACTTCTTGTGTCACATCATTCGTTGCTTTTTGATCTGTAACACCACTTACAGCTGTTTGTTGTAATGTATCGTCCGTAAAAATAGTAAGACCATTGAACTGTTTTGCTGGATCAACCAAATAGTACACTGAAATGACTGCTACTAAACTTAATAATGTCATAAACCAAACTGTTCTTCTACGTACGCGCATTTACTTTTCCTCCTTATTTTCCATTGGAACAATAATAATTCGATGAATCGGCAACTGCATCACTTGACTGACGACTGCACGAATTTCATTTTTCACAAAGATATCGGATGCACCTTCTGAAACAACTAGCATTCCTGTTACGTTTTTCGCGCCTTGCTCAGTCCCTCGAAAATATTGGCTGAATAGTTTATTGGCATCTTGGTCATCTGTCATCTCTCCATAATAAAAATAGACTTTAACCTCCCCAACACCTTGCATTGCTTTTAGTGTTTGCTCAAGTTTTTCTTCATTCGTGAGCGGTGAACCTTTGTCGTTCGTTGAATTCGTTTGATACATAGGCAAAATGATGAAAATACCAACGGAGGCAGCTACCAGTATTAAAACCATTAATGACGTTGTTTTTTTTCGTGTCTTTTCCACATCACTTGTACATTGCCTCCTTTCATCTTCTCTTTTTCAAGTGTATGTACGCTTGTTTCTTCCTATGAATTGATAAATGGAATCTTTAATAGCAATTGCAAAAATACTAACGTGATGACCAGTTTTGTGAGTGAAATTATTTCCTTATCATCCGTTAGAAACACAAATATCTGACAAACAAAGAGCAATGCCAATAAAAGAATCAATCTATCTCCCCCCTGCCATAACTTGTACGAACACAATGAGGAAAAAACAAGAGAACATAAATGAAAAAGCAATTAAAAACGATACAGCACATAAGGTAAATAGGGATTTACTAATTTGATCTAGTAGTCTACAAATATCATCAAAGGCAATGGGTTCTAAAATAGCGGCAAGCATTTTTAAAGAATAGGCACTGACAACAAGTTGAACAGTTGGAATAAACGATACGGTAATAACAGCGATAAAGGCACTAATGCTTGTAAGGGAGGATGTAAATTGTGTCATATGCTGAAACATGGAAAAGCTATCAACTATAAACGAACCAACCACCGGAATATTTTCTTCGATTAATTTTTTGACTGGCTCAGCTACAGCTGCATTGACGCTAAACGCTGCCACTCCTCCTGCAGTCATCAATAGGACATAGCAAATAACAGAGGCAGAAACGATACTCATAATGGTAAAGCGGATCAAATCCGCGATCCGTGTGAAAGATATTTCCTTGACAATCACACTACATACATCAAAAACAATGGCTAACAAAACACCTGGAATAAGCCACTTACTACTAATAATGGTGAGAACTTGTACAAAAAACAGCAAAAATGGCTGCCAGGATGCAATGGCTGTTATACTACTAGATAACATAAAGCTTGAGGTCAAAATAGGATAAAACGCCGTAAATAAATGGGCTAGTCCTTGTGCAATTTCATCAATTAATGTAAAAGATTTAACAACAACTGGTCCTATCGTAGCTAACACAATTAGAAAAAAGAGGATTCTTGTCCCTTTTTCAAATTCTGGTAATATCATGTTGATGATTAAAATCATGATGACATAACTACAAAGCAACAGTGTCATCTTGAGCAAGAGAAAGAATGGGTCGATTAAAAACGATAGTATTTGCTCCTGCAATGGCTCCGCTCCTTAGTTTAGCCTTTGTAAAATGGCCGACACCTCCTGTAAAACAGCCAAAAATTCTTTGAACCAATACAATACAATAACAATTTTTACAGCTGCAAAAACAATGTTCCCGAGCACCCTATAGTTATGTTCTACAAGCAGCAATGACACCCATTGCCCAACATAGAACATACTTGCACTAATTAAAATAGCCTTTGCATAAGGCAAAAACGCAAGCGTTTCTAAAAGTTGCTTGACGAAGGGCAATAAAAGTGTCGAGAACAGCATGCCAAAAAGCAAAAACGAAAACATCACACTTATTAGCGCGTGGAGTGGCTGTATGACTTCTTTTATCAGCAATAATAAAAGCAGCATGACAACAGCAACGATAACAATTTCCATTTACCCTACCCGGATGATGTCAGCCATTGAAAGAATGTGAGAATTTCGGTAAAAAATAGACGTAAAAATCGGAGTAATTCTGCTGTCATATATAAGTAGGCAATAAAAAATAGGAAAAATGAAAATTCCTTCTTCCCTGTTTGATCGAAGAAAACATGAAGAAGCGCAACTACTAGTCCCACTCCAGCAACTCTTAATACGTCTTGTAATTCCATTCCTACGCCCCCTCGTGTACAGCAATATATGTCGCTCTACAAAAAAAAAGACCTCTATACAGTTGTATAGAGATCTTCTATGTAAAAATTTATAGCCATTTATCTACGATACTTTTGACCGTACCAGTATGCTGTACAAGATGGCTATTTTCGCCCATCCACATCGATAAATATTCGGCATTGCTCTGTTCAGCACTTTCCTTACGAATTGTTGTCGTTAAATAATTTTGCAACGGATAGGGTGCAACTGTCGCATCCTTCATACGTCTAGTAAAATCATTTGCTAGACCCCTTGCTGGTTTACCCGTAAATGCGAGTGTAATGGTTGTTTCCTGTTCTTTTGATGCCAGCACCGCATTTTTATAAAGCGGAGAAATTTCACATTCTTCTGCCACCAATAAAACCGTCCCAACTTGCACTGCCTGTGCACCGCTCTCTAAAGCCTTCTGAATATCCTCCTTCGTCACAAGGCCTCCCGCTGCGATAATAGGAATAGCTATGTTCCCCGCTACCTGCTGCAGTAGGTCATATAAAGGAATTAACTGAAGTGGTGCTGTAAAGGAACCTCGATGACCACCTGCTTCTCCGCCCTGTAGGACCACTGCATCCATGCCAGCCTGTTCAACTAGCTGAGCTTCCGCTAATGTAGTAGCTGTACCAATTGTATATACCCCATGTCCCTTTAACTGCTGGAGCACCTTCGCTGAAGGAATACCGAATGTAAAGGAACAGATTTTCACATTCTCCTCAATAACCGCTTGGACTTGTCCGGCAAAAACTTCCTTGGATACAACGCTTTGTACAGGCGATAGTCCAAGCTCATCATAAAAAGGTTGGAGTGCCATGCGTGCCTTTTGTAAAACCTCGATATCAATTTGCGGCTCCTCTTGTACGAATAGATTGACCGCAAAAGGTTTTGTCGTTAGCTTTTTCACTTCCTGAATAAATTGCTTTGTTTGTTCACCATCTAAGTAACCTGCACCTATAGAGCCTAATAATCCTGCCTCGGTACACGCTGCCACGAATTTAGGTGATGTGACACCTGCCATAGGTGCTTGTATGATTGGTTGTTGACTATCTAGTAATGTTTGTAGCATAACTCTCACTCCTTACAATTATTGTAGACATTTCTCCCAATAATGACCATCTATCTGATGATAGAAACTTGGTGGGAGACAAGAAAAAAAGAGACAGTTTCTCTATCCATTATCACAATGTCCCGATCGTTTCACAAGAATTGTATAAGAAAAAAATAAAAACCTACCCTTTTAATAAAAAAGAGTAGGTTGATTATCATTAATAATTAAGCACGAGAAACGTAAGAGCCTTCTTCTGTGTTAATGATTAGTACATCACCTTGGTTTACGAAGAAAGGTACTTGTACAATAAGGCCTGTTTGAAGAGTAGCAGGTTTCGTACCGCCTGAAGCTGTATCACCTTTAATGCCTGGTTCTGTTTCAGTTACTTCTAATTGCACCGTGTTTGGTAATTCAACACCTAGCATTTCACCTTGGTAAGATTGAATATGAACTTCCATGTTTTCTTTAAGGAATTTTAATTCATACTCGATTGCTGCTGAAGCTAGTTCAGTTTGCTCGTATGATTCTAGGTCCATGAATACATGGTCGTCACCTTGTGCATATAGATATTGCATTTTGCGGTTATCGATTTGTGCTTTTTCTACTTTTTCACCAGCACGGAATGTTTTTTCATTCACTGAGCCGTTACGTAGGTTACGTAGTTTAGAACGTACGAAAGCAGCACCTTTACCTGGTTTAACGTGTTGGAAATCTAACACGCGGTATAATTGGCCATCAACAACAATTGTTAGACCTGTACGGAAATCGTTTACTGAAATCATTTGTGTTCCTCCAAAGTTTATAAAATAATGAGTTCTTTTGACGAATGTGTGAGTAATTCATTCCCTGTCTCAGTGATTAATATATCATCCTCAATACGGACACCACCGATACCTGGTAAATAAACACCTGGTTCAATCGTCACGGCCATACCTGGCTCTAGCACTGCATCAGAACGCATCGATAAGCCAGGGCCTTCATGTACTTCAAGACCGATACCATGTCCTAAAGAATGACCGAATGCTTCGCCATATCCTTTTTCTTTTAAGTAGTCACGTGCAATAGCGTCCGCTTGAATACCTGTTAATCCAGGACCCACTTTTTCAAGTGCTAACAGCTGAGAAGCAAGGACTGCATTGTACATATCTACTAATTTTTCAGATGGTTCTCCAACAGCCACAGTACGCGTAATATCCGAAATATAGCCATTGTATAGCGCACCAAAGTCTAATGTAACAAAGTCGCCTTTTTCAATCACTTTATCCGTTGCCACGCCATGTGGTAATGCTGAACGAAGACCAGACGCAACAATTATGTCAAATGAAGACTGAGTCGCTCCTTGTTTACGCATGAAAAATTCTAATTCATTCGAAACCTCAAGCTCTGTTTTACCAGGCTTGATGAAGCCTAAAATATGTGTAAATGCGTGATCTGCAATTTCACACGCAGCCTTAATAATATTAATCTCTTGTTCCGTCTTAATCAAGCGAATTTTTTCAATTAGCCCAGAAATCGGCACTAAATCAGCTTGAATATTCGATTTATACAGCTCATATGTGCCATAGCTTACAGTATCTCTCTCAAAGCCCAGCAATTTGATGCCCATATTTTTTACTTGTGTAGCAATTTCTTCAATAATTGTTGCTTCATGCTTAACAATTCGGAAGTCCTGAATTTGCGCGGCAGCTTGTTCTGTATATCGGAAATCTGTAATAAACACAGCATCATTTTGAGACACAATTGCTACGCCCGCTGTCCCTGTAAAACCAGTCATATAGCGGCGGTTATACCCATTCGTAACTAAAATGCCATCGATGTTTTGTTCTTGAAGTGCTTTACGTAGCTTTTGTAATTTCAACATAATCAATTCTCCCTCTCGATAAATGTACGTAGTGCCAGTTCATAGCCTTTCGTACCTAGTCCACAAATTTGACCAAGGCAGGCCGGGGCAAGATAGGAATGATGACGGAAAGCCTCACGTTTATGGATATTGGAAATATGTACTTCGATTACTGGCACAGAAATTCCTGCAATAGCATCGTGTAACGCGATGCTTGTATGGGTATATGCACCAGGATTAAAGATGATGCCATCGTATTTTTCGTCTTCTGCTTCATGCACCCAATCCACAAGTACCCCTTCGTGATTGGATTGACGAAATTCAACTGTGGCACCTAAAGAAGCCGCAAGATTTTGAACATTTTCTTGAACATCATCCAATGTCTCATGTCCATAAATATGTGGCTCTCTTTTTCCAAGTCGATTTAAGTTGGGTCCATTCAAACATAATAACTTCACGCTTCTATTCGCCTCTTTCTATGTACTTGCCATTTATTTTATCATACACGGCGCATACAGCAACTAATTTCCTTTTTGCGCCGTATGCTCCCTCTGATGAAAATTGGCTGTTTCTAACAAGAAGCGTAAAAGGCAAACCACGACAACTATGAATGGAATCGAAAGCTTTTTAAAGGAAGAAAGTTGTAATGGTAAATCTAATGCAATCCATTCTAATAAAATCGTTACAAAAAGCCCTAGCAGTAGCGAAGAAAAGACCGCCGGAATGACATAGACATAGCGCATAGTCATATATAGAAACAAACCAATGATGAATAGAAGAAATATAAAGAAGGTCCAGTGAAATAATTTAGAGCTTTCCTCAAACCATCCCCATTTTTTATAAAACCCAATCGGATGCCATTTAATAAGATTAAAATAATGCAAACCTTTTAAGCACAATGCTAAAACAAGCGCATTTACAAGTGACGTTATTGTCCCTATTTTCACAATATTTCCTCCCTTGCCCACTAATCATTTCCTAAAATGTACGATTAGTGTAGCCATATAGAAAATTTACTATGCGTAACTGTAGAGGTTTTTGACTAAATTTAGTACAATGGTACAGTTGAAATATATAAAGAGAGTGGTGTTAGCCTTGAGCAATTCACCTGTATACGGGGGACAAGCACAATTAGAAGGTGTGATGTTCGGAGGAAAGGATCATACAGTTACAGCCATTCGTCGTAACGATGATTCCATTGATTATTATCATTTTAAAAAAGTACAAAAGCCTATTTTACAAAAGCTTAAAAAAATCCCATTTGTTCGAGGCGTTGTCGCGCTGATTGAATCAGCAGGCTTAGGTTCTCGTCATATGCAATTTGCAGGGGATCGTTATGATGTAGTACCTGGTGAAGAAGAAGATAATAAAGAAGAAGGATCCAGACTTCAAATGATACTGGGCGTTGCTGTAGTAGGTATTCTTTCCTTTTTATTTGGAAAATTTGCCTTTACACTAATTCCAGTTTTTATAGCTGATTTTTTCTCTAAATGGATTGAAGGGAAAACGGGCCAAATTCTACTTGAAAGCGGTATTAAACTACTATTACTGCTCACATATTTATATTTTATCTCGTTAACGCCTCTCATCAAACGAGTATTTCAGTACCATGGAGCGGAGCATAAAGTCATCAACTGCTATGAAGCTGGTTTAGACGTTACAGTTGAAAACGTCCAAGCACAATCACGTCTACACTATCGTTGTGGTAGTAGCTTTATTCTTTTCACAGTCTTTGTCGGCATGTTCTTATATTTCTTTGTGCCAACTGACCCGCTATGGCTACGTATTTTAGATCGTATTTTATTAATTCCAGTAGTACTAGGCATATCATTTGAAGTATTACAGGCAACAAATGCTTGCCGTAATATCCCTGTATTACGATTCCTTGGCTATCCTGGTCTATGGCTTCAATTGCTAACGACTCGCGAACCAAAGGATGATCAAGTGGAAGTTGCCATTGCATCCTTTAATATGCTACTTCAAGTAGAGCAACAGCCAGAAATAGCAGCAACATTAAATCACGATTAAGGAAAAGGCAGTGCCAACGTAAGTTGTTGGCATTGCCTTTTTTATATAGATGCTAGCCTTGCATTTTTCGTTTAAATGCCAGAATGGCAGTTAAATAGACCTATCAAAGTAATGAAACATATAATTTAACTTATTTAGAATCTTTCCTACTGACTGTAAGGGCAGTAAATATACCCATCATACTAGGCAGAATACTGAATAATAAAAACAGCCAATTATTTGTTAGGATCGAGATAATGGTAAAAATAAGTAGTGATGCGACATTGATGCTTATACCTAACTTCACATAAGAAGGCTTAAAAGGTATTGGTCTGTACATGTTGATAGTCAAAATGAGCCCAATGATCGCCCAGCTCCCTAAGTGTACGAATAAAAGTACAGCTAAAACCATGGCAGTGCTTAATTTAATCCCAAACACTACTAAAGAAAAGAAAATATAAATTGCTGCTAACGTTAAATACCATGAATAAGATTTCGCCTTTTGCCAAATATGATCGTGTACTTCATCTAAGCCTCTATTTTTCTTCGCTTTTTTCCTTCCGAACCACCAGCCAAGGATACCAAAAATCATCCCGCCGTACAGTCCCAAAATACCCCCTATAGAAAATTCCATTATGCCATTTCCTCCTCTTCGAAAATAAAAACTTCCTCAATCGTGCAGTTGAACGCTTTTGAAATATTGTAGGCAAGCTCTAATGATGGATTGAATTTTCCCGATTCAATTGCAATGATAGATTGTCGTGAGACACCCACTATCTTAGACAAATCCTCCTGCGTAATCTTTTTCGATTTACGCAATTCCCGAATTCTGTTTTTCATAATGCCTCCTCATTAAATGTAAAGTAAACTGTACATTTTGCAATAAGTAAAGTTTACTTTACATCTCTTATTATGTCAAGCTAGCTTTACAATTAATTATCGTTTATAGAATAAGATTTGAGGGGGTATAGCATAAAAATCCGTTTATGAAAACTGGAAATAAAAAAAGCGTGTTTTGAAAATCAAAACACACTTGGGATCTCCACACTATTTTATTTAGCGTAACCCTTTCTATTTCAGCACTTTATTATGAATAATATTTATAATTTTCTGTTGAGCATCTAGTGCTTCTGGGATGGGCATGACAACAAATACATGGTTCATTTTAGGATAAACAAAGGTTGTCATCTCAATCCCTTGCTCGCTTAGTTGTTCATCAAACTTTACTGCATCTGGATATAAACTTTCATGGGTGCCAATAAAATGAGTAATACTCGCTAGACCTTGAAAATCACCATAAATTGGACTAATCAATGGGTCCTTTAAATCCTTATCAGCTGCCCATATCTTTGTGATGACTCCCATTCCTTCACTAGCTAGCATAGGGTCCTTTTCTTCATATTCTGGGATAAGAGGATTTTCTAGACTTAGGTCAACACAAGCCGATAGTAAAATAATATCTTGTGGCTGTGGCAATTGGTCTTGCTTTAAGAGCTGGGCCAAACCAAGTGCTATATTACCTCCTGCAGAATCTCCTATAATCGTTAATTGACTGGAGCTTTCAACCGTCTCTAAAATTCTATTATAGAGATGCAGCATTTTTTGGTACGTGTCCTTATGATTAAAATGAGGTACTTTCGGATAAATCGGAGCAATAACTTTTGCCTGTAATGCCTGTGCTATTTTATCCATGAACAGCCAATGTAAATTTAACGGTTGATTCGTCCAAGCCCCACCATGAATATAAAGAATCACTTTTTGTTTCGAGGACTTTTGATCATTTAATGTAAAAACTTGCATATCCTCAAAAGTTTGTTCATCCTTAACACTCAAAAATTGAACATCATCTCCAATGACATAGGGCTGATTATTCACCGTTGCTCTTTGCTTGATGAACTGTTTAGCATTCTCAACACTAGAAAAACTCACTTTATTACTCTGGGAAAATAACAACTTTTCAAATAGAACACTTTCGTCAGAACGCTCTCCATTAAAAATCACTATACTCATTACTCTATCCCCTTTCACCATTTTTTTACCTAGCTAGATGTATGAGAACCCTACATAAACAAGCCTTAAAATCAAATGTCATTAGCGAGTACTTTACAAAATAGGTGTTGTCATCAAACTTTATTACAATTGACCGGACATTATTTTAATTCCACAAATTGGCGTATACTCCTTCAAATTTGCATGTTAAAAATAAAATACCTATCCGCTTCTTTGAAGAAATAAGGTTGAGTTAAAATTGATTCAAATTTGAATTTATTAAGTCTTGAGAAATTTCTTTCAGATAGTTATTCATGTTTTATCCCGCATCAATAATTCAATATATATATTCTATTGGAGCTGAAAAATTTCCTTTTACTAGTGATATAAAATATCAGACTCCGAGCTTTATTGATTTGCCAATGCCGGCATAACAACCAGTTTCAAGTGCGTTAAGATATAAAAACACCCCTTTGGATTAAAATAATCCAAGGGGTGTTTCATCATGGCTTTATTTAAAGCTACAAGATAGCATTTTTTACTATTTTACAGGCCGCATTTTAACTGTGCGCCACAGTTTGTACAAGTATTACAGCCGCCCATTTCCTCGACTGTTCCTTTACGACATACTGGACATGTATTTCCTACGTCCGAGCCAATTACCGTCGTGGACTCTAGTGCTTGAATCGTATCAACTAATACGACTGGACGTGTTGTATGTTCTTCTACTAATTCCTCCTCAAATGATAGTTGATCCATATCATTTTCTTCGGCTTTTAGCGTAAGTACCTGTGAATCACGGCTACCATCCACATAGACCGTACCACCTTTAGCGCCACCTTTATATAGTCGCTCATATACTTTTTCAACCTGTTGTACAGTATAGCCTTTTGGCGCGTTTACTGTTTTAGAGATCGATGAATCAATCCATTTTTGAATAATACATTGTACATCCGCATGTGCCTCTGGTTTTAGCTCCATTGCCGTTACAAACCATTCTGGAAGCTCTTGCTCATTAGCCTCTGGATGACGATCTAAATATTCTTTGACAATTTCAGCTTTCACTTCAATGAACTTACCTAGACGGCCAGAACGGTAGTAAGTGAAGGAGAAGTATGGCTCAAGACCTGTTGCTACGCCTACCATTGTTCCTGTTGAACCCGTTGGAGCAACCGTTAATAAATGGGAGTTACGGATACCTGTTGCCAAAATTTGCTCCTTAATGTGTGCAGGCATTTTTTGCATAAAGCCTGTTTCTGTGAAAGCTTTACGTAAACGAGCTGTTTCTTCGTCTGTAGCACCTACTAAGAATGGGAAGCTTCCACGCTCTTTAGCAAGCTCTGTAGACGCCTCATACGCTGTTTCAGCAATTGTTTTAAAGATTTCATCGACTAAAGCATTACCTGCTTCAGAACCGTATTCTTTCTCACAATAAATGAGTAAATCAGCTAGGCCCATTACGCCCAGACCAACACGACGCTCACCTAGTGCTTGTACACGGTTCTCTTCTAAGAAGTATGGTGTTGCATCAATAACGTTATCCTGCATACGGACACCGACACGAACCGTTTCACGTAGTGCTTCGTAATCTACAGTTTGGTTGTCTTTATTCGCAAATTGTGCAAGGTTTACCGCTGCCAAGTTACACACTGAGTATGGCGCAAGTGGTTGTTCCCCACATGGATTAGTTGCAACAACGCTTTGACCATATGCCTTTGCATTCGTCATATCATTGGCATTGTCGATAAAGAAAATTCCTGGCTCTGCAGAGTATGTTGCACATACATTAATTAAATTCCACAATTCTTTCGCTTTGATCGTGCGATATGTGCGGATTTTATAGCCCATTTTCTCCCATTCACGAACGTCACCAACATGATGCCATTCTGTGTTGTAAGCATGCATTTCTTCTTTCGAGTATTCTTCAACCGCTGGGAAACGCAGTTCGAAATCAGCATCTTTTTCAACAGCTTCCATAAATTCTTTTGTTAATGTTACGGAGATGTTTGCACCTGTTAAAAACTCTGAGTTATGCACAGTATATGTGCCACCATCACGTAATTTATTTTCAGCCTCACGAATAATGGCCGTATCAAATCCACCTAAACCTTCAATGCTTTTATAGTTTACAATGCCTTGGTACATCGCTTCTTCCTGCATAGAAAGTGGCTTGAAGTTTAATTTCTCTTTCGCTAGACGGATGATCGTTTCATCCGTTGTATTTTCAATTAGGTAACGCAGAATACGTGGGTTTTGCATTTTCGAAATAATAAACTCCACAATATCTGGATGCCAATCGGCAAGCATAATCATTTGTGCTCCACGACGTGAGCCACCTTGCTCTACAAGATGTGTTAATTTAGCAATATCATCTAACCAAGAAACAGAACCTGATGATTTACCGTTTACACCACGTGCCAATGTGTTGCGTGGACGTAATGTGGAACCATTTGTTCCTACACCACCACCACGGCTCATAATTTCCATTACTTGCTTTCGGTGATCACTAATACCTTCGCGTGAATCCGCAACAAAAGGCATTACGTAACAGTTAAAGAATGTTACATCTGTTTCAGATCCTGCTCCGTATATTACTCGTCCAGCAGGAATGAACTTTAAGGACACTAATTGCTCATAAAATTTTTCAAACCATTCTTGGCGTTTTTCTGGTGTTTTTTCAACAACCGCCAGTCCTGTTGCATTTCGTTTAGCGATTTGTTCATAAAAAATCTCAAGAGGCTTCTCAAGCACGTCAATTGAACGCGTAATCACACCCGTTTCTTGCTCCTGTGGATCGTCTAAAACGCTACGATAATCTTCCTCAATCAAAATATCAGCTGTTTTTGTAGTCATGTCCAGCTTTTGAATTGTCCCTAAACCACGTGCAGGGAATTTTGGATCAGCTTTTACCGTTAAAACAACAAAGTCACCGGCTTTTAGTGTTTTCTTTTCTGTGTCTTTAAACGAGTAGCGATCGATCATGACAAGTCTTGATACACCTTTGTGCTTGATGTGCATATCAGGCGTGACAGGGTGTACCTGCGGGAATTGTTCGATATCTTTGTTTAACTGTTCAAATTGATTGTTTACATCGGGTTGATGATTTGTGAGTACCATCGTTTTGCCTCCCTTACAAAATAAATACACAATATCATGTGTTGTTAAACACTACATATTGTGTATATGTCTTTAAAAAAGATACTATATATAGATTTTCAATTCAACTCTTGCTTTTTTCAATAGAATCGTAACTACTTGTAATAGCAAGGATTGAACGCTTAAAAATATTTTTTTTATACCATTTTTTACTTTTTGAAGTTCCATTCATCAGATGCATATTTTTTTTCTTCTAATGCACGGACATATTCTAACTGCTCCTCAGAAAGTGTAAATGGTTTTAATTCAATTTGCAACGATTTTGCAAAACCATCTCGAAAAGCAGTCACACATTGTTCAACTGTCACAGGTTCATCCACAAGACTGTTAATCGCTACTGCTTTCTCTGGTAATTTTCTGCGCATACGATCCTTCGCTTCTTCACTCGAAAAATTAAAGACCGATAATAACTTCTCCTGATCTAAATCTAATAAAATGGCACCATGCTGCAATATAACACCTTTTTGACGTGTTTGCGCACTTCCCGCTATTTTTTTCCCTTCGACTACCAGCTCATACCAGCTTGGAGCATCAAAGCATACAGCACTTTTCGGACTCTTTAAGTCTGCTCTTTTCTCCTCTGTATCAGGGACACTAAAATAGGCATCCATCCCTAAGTTATGGAAACCTTGCAAGATTCCCTCACTTAGCACACGGTACGCCTCTGTCACTGACTCTGGCATATTTGGATAGCTTTCTGTTACGATGACACTATATGTGAGCTCATGCTCATGCAGCACAGCTCGTCCACCAGTTGGTCGACGTACAAAACCTAAGCCTTGCTCACGTACAGCATCTAAATTTATATCTTTTTTGGCTTGCTGAAAATAACCGATTGATAATGTTGCCGGTTCCCACTCATAAAAACGAATGACTGGTGGAATGAACCCCTCACTATGCCAATCAAGTAATGCTTCATCTAGTGCCATATTAAAAGAAGGACTACATTTCCCTGAATTTAAAAAATACCAAGTTGTCATATGTTCATCTCCTACAATTTATAAAAATACCTCAGGCCCCACCTGCGGTTCAACCTTAACGAAGATTACGTTACAGTTCAAGTTGTGGCTTTTCAAACGATATCGACGAATTCGCCACAATCTAGTTAATTTTATCAAACTCATTGGACTATCGCTAGCGCATCTTTTATAATAATAAAGAAGATAGAAAGGGGTAAGAAAATCTTGGACATACTTATCACAATCGGTGTCGTTTTAGTAGTCGTAATTGCATACATCGGTATTAATGCACTAAGACTCAAAAAAGCTGTAACCAACTTAACACAAGAACAATTTATTGAAGGCTATCGTAAAGCGCAGCTAATCGATGTTCGTGAACAAAAAGAATTTGATGCTGGTCACATTCTTGGCGCACGAAATGTTCCTTCCACAACATTACGTCAACGTTATAAAGAAATTCGCCCAGATTTACCAGTATATTTATACTGTCAAAATACAGGCCGTAGCTCACGTGCTGCACTATTTCTTAAAAAACGTGGGTACAACCAAATTTACCAACTTCAAGGCGGTTTCAAAACTTGGACAGGTAAAATAAAAGCCAAAAAATATTAATATTTCCCTAAAAAAAGTCGTCTCAAAGAACTAGGAGACGGCTTCTTTTTATACAAAAAATTCAGAGTTTCTACTATATTATATCTATTGCAAAACTTTAAGTGGCTATTTCGTACACTCGTTCATACTATAATGATCCTCCTCCCCCTCACTTGTCCCCACTTCATTTCTTCCACATTAAGCTTTCGTATTTACCCATTTGCGCATACTACGGAAATCTTTGTATGTCCAAAAATACTAATTATCGTTAGTAATTTTCATTTATGCACTACATTCTTCTATTTTTCTGAAAATAATATAAATTTCTAGTTGAATAATTGTAAAAGCACTGCTAGGATATATAATATCTTAAAATAATATTTATGATAAAAAATTAATAAGCTATGAATGCTATGGATCAAACTATAGCAGGAGCAGTTCTGGAGAGAGCGCATTGTGCGTCGCCGAAGGGTTCACTATCTCAGGCAAAAGGACAGAGGAGTAATAACAGCTTTTTTAAGCGATGCCATACGATGGTTACGATGATTTCATGAACCATCCGTGATCAAATGGTATTTGTTATTCTGACGTTTTTCCGAGACTAGTGTCACAACTAGTCTCTTTTTTTATTTTTCCAGTCATTATTTTTTATGCATCTTTGGGGGGATTAACGTGGAACAGCAACAATTAAAACGTGAATTAAAAAATCGCCATGTACAGCTTATTGCCATTGGTGGGACAATAGGAACCGGTTTATTTCTAGGCTCTGGGAAAGCCATTGCATTAGCAGGGCCTTCGATCATCCTTGCCTATTTAATTGTCGGAACGGCACTCTTTTTTGTTATGCGTGCATTGGGCGAACTATTATTATCGAATTCAGGATATACATCATTTACGGATTTTGCCTCCGAATACATAGGGCCATGGGCAGGGTATGTAACAGGCTGGACCTACTGGTTCTGTTGGATCATGACGGCGATGGCAGATATTATCGCTGTGGGGGTTTATACACAATATTGGTTTGATATCCCTCAATGGGTTCCAGCTATTGGTTGTTTAGTAGTATTACTACTACTGAATTTATTGACGGTCAAACTATTTGGGGAGTTAGAATTTTGGTTTGCTATCATTAAAGTGATTACCATTGTGGCGCTCATTATCCTTGGACTTATTATGTTAGTGACAGGCTTTCAAACAAGCTCAGGGACGGTTTCAGTAGATAATCTTTGGGTCCACGGCGGCCTGTTTCCAAATGGAGTATATGGCTTTTTAATGGCCTTTCAGATGGTTGTTTTCGCTTTTGTCGGTGTGGAATTAGTAGGGGTATCGGCAGCCGAGACTGCGGACCCACAAAAAAACATTCCTTCTGCTATTAATAAAATACCATTTCGAATTTTACTCTTTTATGTAGGGGCACTGTTTGTCATCCTATGTATCAATCCATGGTATGAAATGTCTGCCACAAGCAGTCCATTTGTCCAAGTATTTACATTAGCGGGCATTCCAATTGCTGCAGGTATTATTAATTTTGTTGTGCTCACTTCAGCCGCATCTGCTGGTAATAGTGGTTTATTTTCAACAAGTCGCATGCTCTTTAATCTTGGTAAAAATAAACAAGCATCACCTGCTTTTGCTAAGCTCAATAAAAATAGTGTTCCAAGTAATGCACTAGTCATTTCTGCAATTGTTGTATCTGTAGGGGCACTGTTAAGTAAGTTAATGCCAGAGAATGCCTTTAGTATCGTAACGACTATTAGTGCGATTTGCTTCATATGGGTGTGGAGTATTATCATCATTTCTCACATCATCTATAAACGGAAAAATCGTGCCCTACATGAAGCCTCAAGCTTCAAAGCACCGCTGACACCTTTTATTAACTACGTAGTGCTTGCGTTTTTTGCTTTCCTATTAATTGTGATGTTTATTTCAGAGGCAACACGTACAGCTCTTCTACTAACACCTATTTGGTTTATTGCCCTTTTCATTCTATATAAAATGAAAAAAAGATGACTTCAGAGCTCACTCTGAAGTCATCTTCTACTCGTTAAAAAATGGTCATATCCCATTCTGTCGCTAAATGTTTCAGTAATTGGACACCTGCGACACTATTCCCGATAGGATCAATGGCTGGTCCATAAATACCTATTCCACAGCCAGCAGGGAATGGTGAATCTAATCCTGCATGGCCTGGGACAGCGGTAAGAATGGCACCAGAAACACCACTTTTAGCAGGAAGTCCAATAAATGCCGCAAATTTCCCTGAAGCATTGTACATACCGCATGTTACCATTAGAGCCTTTGCTAATTTTGCCACTTGTTTAGGAAATAATTGTTTCTTTAATAGCGGATGATAGCCATCATTAGCGATAACTAAACCAATCATCGCTAAATCGGAGACATTGACTTCAATCGCACATTGCTTTAAGTAAACCTCAAGAGCCGCTTCTACTGGGCAGTCTAAGAAACCAGAATCCATTAAATAGTAGGCTAGTGCTCGATTACGGTTAGCTGTTTGCCACTCGGATTGAAACACTTCCTCGTTGACACTTAATTGCTTACCTATGATTTGCTCTAAAAATTGCAGGATTTTGTCAATCTTCTCCTGTGGTGAATGACCAATCATCATAGAGGAGACAGTAATCGCCCCAGCATTAATCATTGGATTAAAGGGCTTTCCTGGCTGATGACTTTCTAAGCGAATAATAGAGTTGAATGTATCCCCTGTTGGCTCAACATCAACCCTCTCTAATACATAGGGCAATCCTCGATCCATACAGGCCAGTATAAAGGTGATTACTTTGGAAACACTTTGAAGCGTAAATAACTCCGTCGTATCACCAGCTTTAATTTCATGCCCTTCAGTGCCAATAATGGCTATAGCTAATTGATTTGGGTCTTTTTTAGCTAATGCAGGGATATAGTTAGCGCACCGTCCTTCTTTTGCGGCAGAGCGAAACTGTGTGACCGATTGTGCCACAAGCTGATCGTGACTAGGTTGTGTTGACATTACTGTGGACTCCTTTCAAAATGTGCAAAAACAGAGTCTTCATAGTTCTCCTATGAAGACTCTATCCATATTTTTGCTATCCTTTTATAGCTTTGGAGGCATGGTCCCCTCCGGAATTAACGATTCATACGTCTCCCCATCAAGACGTTCTTGCCATTCCTTTTTAGCTTCCTCAATCAGTATTGGATTAGCCAATAACTCAATTGCTGTACACGCCATAATTTTAGCAGCTTGTAGCATACCTTTATGGGCGATTGGCGTGACACCTTGAGAAACAACTTGCCATGTATGCAGTGGCGTTCCTAACGCCATACATACTGTCGTACATTGAACAGTTGGCACATTCCAGCTAACATCTCCCACATCCGTAGAGCCACCCATGATAAATTCAGGGAGCATTCGAGGAATATGATCAGCAATAACTTTTCCTTGTAATTGTTGAACATCTCCTTTATGTAGACCAACTAATGAAGAGGCTTGTACTTCAGGAGAAAACGTATTGAAAATAGCCTGAGCATACTGTTCATCCTCTATTGTATAGTCTGGCATGCCAATTTCAAGTATTTGTTGATACATGGCGTCATAAAGCGTCTTATTCGTTATTAAATTAGAAGCAGCACCTTCAAAATCAATTTCTAGGGAAGTACCTGTCATGAGCGTCGCACCCTTCGCTATTTGTTCAACGCGCTGATAGATTTCTTGCACCTGTTGCTTTTTAGGTGCCCGCACTAAATAGGTAACCTCAGCATATGGTTGGACAACATTCGGAGATGTTCCACCAGAGTTTGTAATAGCATAATGCACTCTTGCTTCTGGAATGATATGCTCTCGTAAATAGTTTACCCCAACGTTCATTAGCTCAACAGCATCTAGTGCACTTCTTCCCAAATGAGGAGCAGCCGCAGCATGTGCACTTTTACCTGTAAACTTAAATGTAACAGCATAGTTTGCTAGAGAGCTACAAGTCATCACTGTTGAAAACGTACCAGGATGCCAAGAAATGGCGATATCTACATCATCGAATAAGCCAGCTTTCGCCATATAAGCTTTACCAGATCCATTTTCTTCTGCAGGGCAACCGTAAAAACGGATGGTTGCGGATTGTGGATGTTGCTCTAAATAATCTTTTACGGCAACAGCCGCTGCAAATGCTCCTGTTCCTAATAAATTATGGCCACAGCCATGACCACTTCCCCCACTCTCAAGAGGCTCATGAGTGGTAACACCGCCCTTTTGGCTCAAGCCTGGTAATGCATCGTATTCCCCTAAAAAGGCGATGACTGGCTTTCCTGACCCAAAAGTTCCAACAAGCGCAGTATCCAGCCCAGTTAAGCCAGCCTCAGTTTGAAACCCCTCGTTTTCGAGTGCCTCTTTCATATATCGCATTGATTGATTTTCTTGAAAATGAAGCTCCGGTACAGCCCAAATTGCATCACTTAAGGCCACACTTGCATCCTTCTTTGCCTCAATTAATGTAGAAATTTTTTCTTGAAAACTCATTATTGTCCCTCCAATTTATTCATTATGCTTTCAATAATGCTCCTTTTTGGTCGTTTAACGTTACAAGCGACACAATACAAATGAGCGCGAATCCAATTAACATCCAAAAGGCTGCATCAAAGGAGCCATTAAAGGCATCGACCATAAAACCAATAGCCATAGGTGTAACAAACCCCGCTAGCTGTCCGCCTGTATTCGCGATCCCCATAGCTGAGCCTGTTATAGACGAAGGCAACTTCTTTAGAACAATTACGGGTAGTAGCGTAATGACAAACGCGATAAAGATAGAAACAACTGTTTGATAGCCAATAAATAATGTCACCGTTTTTGCTGTAAACATTAAATACAATAAAAGACCGATGACTGCACAGGAAATAGAGCCTAACACCTTTTCCATTCCTCTTGGAAGCTTATCGATAATATATCCGCTACCATAAACCCCAATAATCGTTGTAATAGCAGGAATCGTTTGTGCCCAACCAATGGACATTAAGTCTAGTCCACGATTTTTTTGAAGGTAGGTTGGAATCCACGAGACTAATCCCCAGTTCACCGCATAAATACAGAAATAAGCAATAATCAAATTCCACATGAGCGGTGTTTTCAATAGTTCTTTAAAGCTTACCTTAACTGCCGGACTACCTGTCTCAGCAGCCTCTGCTGTTTCAGCTTTTGGGAGCTGAATGTATTTCCAATATAAATAAGCAATAATCGCTCCAATAGCCCCGATAATGATAAACATCATACGCCAGCCAATCGTTCCTAATAAATAAGCGGCCAACAGCGGTACAATTAGCGAAACAATCCCACCAGAAGTCAGCATAATCGACATCGCTCTGCCTCTTTCCTCTTTCGGGAAAATTGTGGCAATAATCTTAGAGCTAGACGGTTGGAATCCACCCTCTCCAATACCGAATAAGAAACGAATAACAATCATCGCTGTTAGAGACCAGGCAATAGCCGTAAGTCCAGTAAATATTGACCACATAATGACAGCCATTAGCAAAATTCGTTTTGCGCCAAATTTATCAGCTAGCCAGCCCCCAGGTATTTGCATAATGGCATAGCCTAAAAAGAAAGCGCTTAAAATAATACCCGTCGAAGATGCATCCAGTTGCAAATCGCCTGTAATGGAAACGACTGCGTAGTTCATAATATAGCGATCTAAGTTCCCTAAAGACCAGCCTAAAAATAATAGCGCAAGGATGACATTTCTAGATTTTTTCGTTACGTCATTTGTTGTCATTTATATCCCTCCCATATTCAAAAACCTTCTCTTTATGGCAGTGATTGCATCACCGCTACAGTTGTGCTTTAAGATTCTTGCCCCCTTGCAAATCTAGTAAAATTAAAACCCCTTTATATACCGACATTTTCGTTATATATTCGTATAATAATCAAAGTACTCCAAAAAAACAATATTTTTTTGAAAATTTCTAATAGATAGTCGCTTCTCTAGCTATGAATGATCGGCTCAAAAAAGCGCACAACTTGTGGACTGGTCTTTGTTTTATCGATCCTAAAATTTCAGAAAAAAAAATGTCCCAAACCACACATTGGTTTGGAACATTTTTTTAGTTTCTAGACAAGCTGATACATTTTGATTGGTCTACCACGCATATGCTGCAATTCTTCACCACAAATTCTTGCTAAATCTACACTACATAAATCCGCAACAATACGCTGTGCATTTCTTTCACTCATTTGAAGCTGTATCGCTAAATCCTTTGTCGTAAAATGCTTCCAGCGCATTTTCTGCACTAGCGCATGAATTTTCATATACGTTTTAATACTAATATTACCTTTTTTTAGCTTTTCTAAAATATCAGGATCTTCCGCTCGATAAGAATACGACAGCTCTTCCATATTTCCGACCGACTCAATAATCGTACCGTCATCCTGAATCATAACGATATCAATGGCCTCATTTTCCTTGGTCTGCCTTAGCCCACGATGAGCATGTAGCTCTGCATTGAATACGGTTTGTGCAAAACCAATACCTGCAGTTACTTTTGCTTCCATTTCGATGGATAATTGATACATTTTTTCCTGTAGAAATTTAATTTGCCCTTCAATGGCTCCCCTAGTACTAAAAATTGTATATTTTCCATTCCCCTCTTCAATGAGGGAACCGTCAATTTGCTCACAAAGTTGAAGTAGATGTTCCTTAGTACGTAGCTCTAAATATTGGATGCGATACCCTTGCTTCATACGCTCCTTTAAGGAATCAAAATCCTTGATTTCCAGCATTACTGCACCAATTTGAGTTTCTTTATAGTAGGATGTTTTAATTTTTTCCGTAAACAGCTGAACTGTATGGTAAATTTCTGTTTTTGTAGGAGATACCCAATAGGAGGGAACGCCTCGATCTTTCAGCTCTTCATCGACAGATGGATAACAAGTGATGGCAAAATCGATCTTTCCCTCCTGCCAAAGTGTATAGTGAAAATCAAATAACTCTTTTGGATCAATGGCTACATCAAATTCCTTTAAATACATATGATTGACATTCTTTTGGATCTCCACTAGACCCTCTGAAGCCATTTGTGAGGGAGAAGGTATAATATCGATACTAACATTTTCAATAACCTTCTTTTGCCGATAGGATTGCTCTAAAAATCCTCTATAAATAGCCGCCTCCGAAAAAATGATATGAGCCAATTTATCCTGTGAAACCATTGTTTGGCTCGCGATCTTATAGGGGATATAGCCAGAAAACAGCCAGAAATCCACATCTTGATCATAGGTTTCCACAAGATGCTTTGTCTCTGTCGCTATCGCATAAATATACGGAATAAATTCCATATCCTGTTCAATTTCTCTGGCTAAAGCAATAATTCTTTTGACGGATTTGACAGGACCCACAACACCTATTTTATACATCTTTTGTTCCTACCTTCTTTGTGAAACTGCAATAGTTATGTAAAGAATTTCTTTTCTCTTCTGTTCATAGTATAGCGGACAACCAATTTACTAGACAAATAAAAAATCTATACAGAAAAACCCCGATTTTCTCGGGGCTTACCTCATTTACTATCCTGTGGATACATGTTTTTATAAAGTAATTCTAATTTTTTGGAAAGCTTCCCATAAGCGGATTGCCAGGCTTTTTGAGCCGCCTCATCACCATCTGCTTTGTACAATGCATGGACGTCAGCAACCTTCTTCAAATCACTTTCGGCCTGTGTAAGCTTCGAGTAGTTTTTGACAATCTTTTTATCTTCAGCGCTCAAGGCATCATACTTAGTACGAATATCTTTTACTTTATCCTCTAGACCAGCTATATACTCACCATTGTCAAGGAGAGAATTGATCGATTCAATTAATGTCAAAGCCTGTTCATTCGTTTGCTGTTGACCTTGTTGCTTTTCGCTAACCCATTTTTGGATATCTGAAGGAATAAGGCTCACTTGCTTAGATGTAAGTTTTTCAAATGCCTTGATGACAGTGCTTGGATTAGTGTTAAATGATTTTTCATAGGTCTTTATAAAGGATTCTGCTTTTTTCACATCTGCGATTGCGGCTTTTAAAATATCATAATTCGTAATCAGCTTTTTATCACTTGAGCTTAGGCTACTGTATTGCTTAGACAGAGTATTAATTTTATCAATCGGCACTAAATACTGATCATTTGAAACAATAGTAGCTATTTCATCATTCAATTGCTTTATATTTGGTGCATTTTCATCAATAATTTGATTCTTTAACAGTGCTTCATATTGCTCTTTTGCTAAATGCTGTTGATTAGCAGGTAACTTAGCATACGCTTTTTGCACAGACTCTATTTTTTTAGCTTGTTTCGCCGCATCTGTTTCTTCTTTAGCGGTTTGAATTTTTTTATAGAATGATTTGACACCTGTAATATCCTTCTGAGCAGCAGTTAGTAAATAATTATTAGTGACATACTTTCTTGCACCAGATGACAGCTTTTTATAGGATTGCGCTGCCGTATCAACTGCTTTTTCTAATTGATTGAATGTAAATTTAGTGACATCCGCAAATTTAGCAATATCTACTTTCAAAGCCTCTGCTGCAGCCTTATCAGCTGGTACTTTTCCATCAACAGAAACTTTCGGCGTATTGAGTAAAAACTCTTGAGCATTATAGACAAGCGATTGCTGTAAAGATGTCAATTTATTATAAGCTTTTAATGTATTTGTATAGCTTGAATTCAGTTTGCTTTCAGTTACACCAGTTACGCCAGATAGCTTTTGATAAGCATCCATATCTTTTATCACTTTTTCAGCTGTTTTTAAATCCTTTTGTAACGTAACAAGGCTGTCATACCCTTCTATTTGGGCTGCTGATGCTTTTGTTAAGCTCTTATATTCTTTTACCATGCGAGCCACATTATTGACATGACTTTGCCAAGAACTAGCAGTTGGATTGATTGGATAAATATCCTCCCCAATATAGCTATCGATATCATTGTTTAATGTAGCAATTTGACTTTCTTCCGCACTTTCAGCTGCCGTTAAAAGCTGACCATATTTGTCTGGCACTAATTTTAATTGTTTATACGTTAATTTTTCATAGGTAGAACGAATAGACTTGGCAACCGTTACCTGCTTATTTGGCGTATTATTGGATGATAATTTATCAAATGATTTAATAAATTGCTCCACTTTTTTAATATCGGCTTTAGCCTCACTGAGAATCGATAGGTTTTGAACAGCCCCACGATAATTTTGTGATAATTTAGCAATATCTGCCTCAATCGTATTCACGACCCCTTGTAAGGAATCCTTATCAGAAGGAACATACTGTGAAATGCCATTCGAATAAGAAAGTAAATTAACGATTGCTAGATTAAGTCTTCTGACTTCTTTTATTTCCTCAAGATCATTAGGCTCATTTAAAAGGTTTTTAATGCTAGTATATAAAGCATCATTGACATCCAAGCTACGTTGCAATAAATCGAACTTATCGTAGGCAGCTTCAATTTCCTTTATATAGGCAGGCAAATCTTTGTCGCTAATTCCCCCTACCTTGTCCACTTTTTCATTTAACTTATTGATAAGGTCCACATCTGCAAGTGCTCGCTTGAGAACAGCATAATTTGATACATTCCCTTTAGCAGGCTCTGACAATGCTTGATATTTACTTTCTAATGCCTTAATTTTTTCCTCAAACGACTTTATATCAGAAACATTGTATTTGTTATCATTCACTAATAAATTTTTAATATCATTTGCTAATGTATCTGTTGGTTCTTTGGATATAGAAATCACTTCAGAACGTGGAGATTCCACAAAAGAAGTGCCTACCTGAGCTTTTACCTTAACAATAATATCTTTGATTCCCTTTTCTATGGCATCTTTCGGAATAGTATAGGTGCTACCTGAAGCTCCCTCAATAATAGTGAAGGAATTTTCACCCTCACCTAGTTGATAAAACCATTGATAACTATATGTAATTTGACCGCTTGTTAATTTCGCTCCTGCCTTATCCGTTACAGTAACACCCGCTACTTTCACCGTTTCGCCAGGTGCAACAAAATCCGAAGTCGAAAAGCCCTCTAAAGTCGGTGTTGTAATCGCAAGATCCAATTGATTAATGGTTCTTGGCTCACTTTGATATTTTTTTCCATCAGTTGTAGTAGCTTCCACAAAAATAGTTTTACCCGCTGCTTCTACTGGCACCTTTAACGAAGCAGAAGTAGCACCTGCAATCGGTTTATTCGTGGACGTTTTTGAACCATCTTCACTAGCTACCTTTTCTAGATAATACCATTGATAGGCATTGACTATGGCATTATTGGGTAATTGATGAACCGTTAATGTTTCATTTACAATATTTTGCCCCGTGACCGTCACCGTCTCCGCTGCACTTGCTAGAGTTGGTACAATAAGTGCTACAGGTATTGCTGCTGCTGTTAAAAATAATTTTTTATTCAAATCAGTTGACCTCCTCAATCCTTCTATTAATTATATCGGCCACATCTCCCTGATTTCCTTTATTCAGGGGAAAGAATTCAAAAAAGTGTATATTCTCCTGTATTCTTATCTCTACAATAATAATATTTTGATATTATTTCATGCTCAAAAAAACAAAAGCCTTCTAATCCACATTCATAAAAATTATGAAGCGATTAAAAGGTGAAAATTGTAGGCATATAGCGTATTCTGCTTCATCGGGCTATCCTCGAATCATGTAAGTCGGTCGGTTCAGCGTACTATACGCATAAGGATATGGATACTGAGTTTCACTTACGCGAATACGAATCATCATTCCCTCTCCTACTTTGCTATTTAATGCGAATTTCCCATTAAACGCCTGAACCCTCTCTTGCATACCTTGAATGCCCATGGATTCGGTCAGTATAATATCATCTAGATTACACCCCACACCATCATCGCTATACAAAACCTCAAAGCCTTCTTCCGTGCTTTGTAAATGGATGGTAACTGCATTGGCATAAGAATGCTTTAATGCATTGTTTAATAATTCTTGAAACAAACGATAAATCATTAAATTTAAACGTTCATCCTCTAAATAAAGACGATCAATCGTATAAAGCAATTCGAAGTTTGCTCGTTTTTGAACTTTTTGAATAAGCTTCTCAAGTGCAGCATTTAAGCCCAATGTATCTAATAAAGGAGGCTTTAAATTTTCACAGTATCCTCGTAAATCATTTAAGGAGGTAATCATATGCTCATGAAGCTTCCCAAGTTTAGTTGAAAAATTTTCTGAATCCTTCATGTGCATCAGGACATCCATTTCTCTTGCGATATGAAGCTGCTCCTGTAAAATCGTATCATGAAGCTCTTGCGCTAACTGATACTTCTCCTCCTCAAAACGAAGCCAAAGTAATTTATTAAGCCACGGCAGCTGCCGATTATCTGCCTCTTTCATATGCTTTAACTGATCTAATAGATCCTCGACCATTTTAGTATTTTCAATAAAGTTATTTAAATATAACAGTAACAATTCCAGCCATAGCAATTCCTCATCCTTCAAATAAATAGATTTATTATGATCCACAACAAGAATTCGTTTATAACTTGTATCCTGATGAATAAAGGCTATATAGAAATGATCTGTTTTTTTAATATCCCCTAAACCTAATTGTTCAAGTAAAACCTCATCAATTTGATGTTGATTGTATTCCTTGGATTTGTTCGTTAATGTAACTTGATGTGTTTGAAAATCATACGTGAGAACATAAACACTTTCCATTTCAAGCTGGAGCACCACTTCCTGGACAAACTTTTCCAATAAATCCTCAATCTTCACAACTCTCCCTATACTATCGACAGTAGTATATAAGCGATGGATATAGTCACCTTTTGTAGAAAACAAAATCTTTCGCTTACGATAATCAACCCGCTCTTTAATGTAAAACAACGCCATTAAGGAGAGAAACGTAAAAAAGAAAAGCTCCGTCATACGTGTAATCGATAAATCCGTCAATAAGTACAAACCACCCAAAAGCCAAATAGTAAAGGCAAATGAGAAATTAAAATAATAGCGTATACGCGATATAAAGTACTCCATATCAAATATACGTTCTGTGAGTTGAGTGAATAAGAAGCTTAATGGAATGAGCATTAGAAATAAAGAACATATATCAGCTTCTAATAATTGTTTATGAAATAGTATTTCAGGTAGTGCATAAAGAAATAAAAACGGCAAAAATGGAATGATAATACTACTTAACAATATTTTTAATTGTGGCGTTTTATATTTGATGTATCCTAGTATTATTATTCCTAGAATCACCAGCAATAAAAAGAAAAAAAGGCTTAAAACAATGAACGAATTTTCAAAATGAGTAGATGGATACAGATTGCTAAAGACACTTAGTACCACACCTGCGATTGGAATAATATAAAACAAATTAATTTTTTTAGTAAACAACCATTTTAAATCCATAAACTCAAAATATATTTTCAAAAAGTGTAATAGTATAACTAAACAAAGTAGCATGCTGCTTCGATTGATTATTATTCCTAATAGATTTAACCTAGCGGATGCTCCACTACTAACATAAGCTAAGGAAACAGTTAACATAAAAAGAATCAATAAATTTAAGAGAATTGTATTTTTTTGTTTATAATATAAATATAAAGTGATAAATAATGTAAGAAGGAAGTAACAAAAAGGAACTATTAAAACATAAAAAAATTGTTCAGGTATATCATATAACTTAATATTTAGGTTTATAACAGCCCCATTATCTTTCATTATTTTCAATTCTCTAGCTGCACGAATTACAGGTTCGTACTTTAAATCACGAAGACTATCAATCTGTTTTCCATCAACTTCTAAAATAATATCGCCTTTTTTTATTTTATGTTTTTCAGCCCATTCCTTATAATATGGCTCTATTAAAATCCATTGTCCATCCTCATTCTGAACATCCATACTTAAAACAGGCTTGCTGTATGTAACATTTAGTAAATAAAGCCCAATTACCAAATATGTACTTACAGCAAGCCAAAACCACTTTTTATAATTAAAATTTAATACCAAATTGTGCTTTCTAAACATACATCTTCATCAAACGAATCCAAAATTGCCTTTTGTTCAAGTTCTGTAACACCAACAAGAGAAGCTTTCTTTTCTTTTAACAATGTTACCAACGACGGATGTTGCTCTAAATATTGAACCATGTTAATCATAAAATCGCTCCATTTCATTAGTTTTTATAGTTACTATTATTATCCAATAAAACCTACGTCACAAGGAATTATTAACCATATTTGTAACTATAAATTGATTATACCATCATTCACCTACAATTCAACATAATTTTCTAAAAAATACAATAATATAATAGAATATGTAATGAAATTGCTTAGTTCTCCATAGATTGACATAGAAAAAGCTTGCTCCTAATGGTAGGAACAAGCTTCTACATTTTTTACTTTTTCAATACAAAAAACCCTCTTGTAGCCACTTGTTTAAATGGGAAGAGACCAATATAGCATGCAGCGGATTCATATCGCCAACATCTACAACAAAAACCTGACAGGCTTCTTTCTCTAACGCCATTAAAAAGACCATTCCGCCTCCATCATCCCCTATGGCAACATAGCCTTTTGCATATTCCTTCACTTCCCAAGTCTCATTTCTTTCCATTATTTCCTCGGTACCATATATGAAAACACCATTCGTAAATGAAAAACCATTGGACATTTTCAGTACGCTTTTATATTCCTCTGGAAGATGAATAGCCATTGTCTGTTCTATTAGCAAAATTTCATGCTCGTTAGCGGGAGGATTGGCAGTAAAAATATTATGTAAAGGAGACATGTTGTCACCTTCTTCTTGAAGATTTTTCATATCTTTGCAAAACAAAACTCATAAAAAGCTTCGATTAAATCATCAATCTCTTGTTTTTTTACTATTGCGTTCAACCAATCTTCTGGAATTCCGTTCATTTGATGACACATACCTGCTAAAGCTCCCGTTATTGCCGCTATTGTATCCGTATCTTCTCCCAAATTGACTGCCTTTAAAATAGCTTCTTTAAAGGTAGATGCATGACCAACACTCCATATAGCTGCCTCAAGTGAGTGGACAATATAACCGCTTGATTTAATTTCATCTTCAGAGATACTTAAAAAGTTCTCATCAAAAATTCTACTGTAGGCATTTAACTCTGTATGCAATTCATGCTGTAAATTATTTTGCAACAAGTTAAATACCTCATTTAATGCAAACTCAAGCGAATTATTTCGGTATAAGCTTAATAATAACTCAATATAAATGATAGACCCTACTATTGAACGTGGATGTCCATGTGTGATCATGGTATATTGCTGGACCAACGCTTTTCTTTTCTTAAAATCACCTTCATTTATCAATACAAATACTAAAGGCGCAATCCTCATCAGCGTACCGTTGCCATTATCAAACTCGCCCGTTTTCCCACAATGCTCAGGCAAAACTCCCTTTTTATAGCTAGACACAGCGTCAGCAGTAGTAATACCAATATCAAACATTTCCCCAAAAGGTGTCAGATAGCCTTGCTCCATATATCGTACAAACTTATCCATTAAGCTTCGTGTATCGCCTTTTTCAATCATATTTTCGACTAAACATAGCGTTAAAGAAGTATCATCTGACCATGTTCCCGGTGGTTGATTGTAAGTTCCATACCCTATCACATCCTCTACATGGAAAGTCCCCCGCTTCTTAAACTCGACAGGTACGCCCATCAAATCACCAATGATCCCACCATATAAAGTGGCAAACAATCGTTCTCTCAACTTTACTTCTACCATAGGATTACATGTCCCCCTTCTCTAAATCAAACATACTATGAAGTAGACTCTAACTTTTTCTGGTTTACACTACTTCACTAGCCACTCAGCCCAGCCCTTATGAATTTAGATTCAAATATTAGATTGTTTTTTACCACAATTCCATTAAGAAAAAACTTGAAAGGCGGATAGCCAGTCAAAGAATATTAATAAACTACTCAAAAAAGATCTATTATGTGATATCTAATTATAATTGATCAGTTTAATATTACGCTATAACACTAATTTCCCAGACTATCTGTATACACATCTTAATTTTTGAAAATATTAAAGAATGATAGGTTTTATTAGAGAATGACTAGCTTTTCTCATGTTGGCAACGCCATTCACAGAGTGACAAAGCTTCATTTTGCTATTTCTGATGGTTTTCTAAATAAGCAAAGAGTGTCCAGTGCCTCGAACATGTCATCTCCAAACTTAAATATTGAATACCCATTTTTCCCAAAGACCTTACCAGATATCGAGATAAACATTATTAGATTCCCTCGGTATGCTTCCCCAATTACTACGAGCGGCTCTTTCACTCGTACCTCAAATTCCTCAAAGTCTTCTTTTTCATAATAATCCCCAATAGCTTCTTCTGGGCTAAAATGAAAGGTTTCCAAACTTCCATCCGGATGCTTGAATTTATATTCAACCCCACCAAATTGACTTAATGCATCAACCGCCGCATTAAACACTTGATACCCCATCGCATCTAAAAACTTTACTGTTTCTGTTAATTCAACTTTATTATTGGGATTCCATCCTGCTTGTAGTAATATGTCTCTCGTTTCATTTGACAAATTTAGCATAAGTATCCTCTCTATTTATTCAAAAGTTCTATTCACGAAAACTTTCTATCGCTCGAATTGAAATAAGCTTTCCTGAAATTATCAAATAATTGTCAGGTATATTATTCAGACTCTTCTATCAATCAGATAGAGAGATTAAAAAATCTGATAAAGTATCACTGACCTTATTAAAATCATCTAACTCTACACTTTCATCATAACAATATACCGCTGGATCGTCCTCATCATTTACATAAAAAAACCAGAACATATATCCTTGATGCATCATAAATATAAATTGATTATCTGTAAGCTTTTTTGTGAAATTATTTTCCTCCAAAAGTTCAATAGCCCACTCTTTTAAATCAAAAATGTACTTCATGGAATAATTCGTACCAACTAAAAATTCAATTCCATTACCTGCTTTATTCATAAAATCCAAATAAGTTTTAGGAAGTGTTCGAGTTGGAGACAATTTTACTAATTTTGATATATCATCCTTACTGCAGGGTTTCATTGGATAAGTGTCCTTCTCTAAGGATGTCAAGAAATCCTCTA
Source organism: Lysinibacillus sp. GW247-5R2A (assembly GCF_059424475.1). Classification (NCBI taxonomy): domain Bacteria; kingdom Bacillati; phylum Bacillota; class Bacilli; order Caryophanales; family Bacillaceae; genus Lysinibacillus; species Lysinibacillus sp. GW247-5R2A. The sequence goes on from NZ_JBWKZL010000005.1 coordinate 285,652, forward strand.
TATTACTACTTTTATAAAAATTCATACTAAATCTCCTCCATATTTTACTCATCTAATATTTGCCTTTTAATGTTTGGGAAATCCTTCTGAAATTAATTAATAATATCATTACAGCTTTGACAAATCGCCTTGTGAGAAATGACCTCAGTATTAACATGGAATATTAGTGTACTTTTCCCTAAGATGTTCAATTATTTTCTGACCAGAACCACGGGTATTTATAATAGGAGGCTTTTATCGTAGTGTTAGAAAGAGAATGAGAGGGCCTTTTTATATTCTTTAATCTTTATTTTTTTATTGTCACTTAATCTAATTACCTTTTAAAGCCAATTATAATAAACCTTATACATAATCCCAATAACTGATATTTTAACTGACCTTTATTATTGCAAACCAAAAGTAGCATTGTTATTTCTTCGTATGATGTTTTTGTCAATTCATGAAAAAACCACAATTTACCATTACTTTGTTTATTCCTTAATAGCCTTTTTGTTCTTCTTCTCTCCCCTGAAATTAAGTAAAACAGCTAACTAAATCTCTTACTCTCTAATTTTAAAAATTTATCAAACCTTTTTACCAAATCTTTTTTCGTGGTTGGAACCTCTTGAGGCATATAATTAACAAAACTCACCATATCTTCTGGGTAGTTATGATTTCCATAAAACTCTGCAATTTTATTTAATAATTCATTTTCTTCTTTACATCTTTCTTTTATATCAGATAAACAAACAAATCTGAGCTTTCTATATTCCTCTAATAATATTGTGCTTGCTTCATCTAATTGAGGGAAATATTTAGTTTTTATTTCTAACATAACTTTATCTAAATCTTCCATAGATACTCCCCATGCAAGTTCACTAACAAACTCACTTTCATCACCAATCACCATTAACTCTACCGCATAGTCTGAAATAACGTCTTTACTAAAATAATTTTCGTGGACACCTACGAAAATAGTTTTCCAGTCATACTTAATATATCGATTTTTTAAATCTTTTAAGTTCATATTATTTACCTACTACTTTTTTTATACTTGTTTTGATTATTAAATATAGTGACAATATTAAATCTACATACTCCCGAGTTGAAATTCTAAAGTCAACTATAACAAAAATATCTTAAAAGGTAGTTAGCCAATCAAGGGATTTTAAAATGTCCAACATATTCTAATTTCTCTTTTATTGTTTTTGGACATAACAAAAACCTAGTAAGGTAAGCCAATCTAGGTTATATTTTTATTTAAAAATGAATTTTATGCTACTCCAAATTTAACATATAAACCCAATAATAATCCCCACATATATACATGAACTTTTGATTAATCTAAAATATGATAAATGTGTCTTGTAATATCTATCTCTTCTCCATCTTAAATTATGATAAATTTAAAATTTCTTTTAGTTCTATTAAGGAAACTTCAACTCTTGTTCGATCTTGAGGTCGTCTTGTTAAATAGTCTTCCCCAGCTTCTGTTAAATATTGAAAAAACACATTTTCATCTACAATGGCATTTTCCTCAACTTCAGCCATAGGTGGTTGTATAGTGAAGTTAACACCAGTTTCACCAAAACTCCCCTCTTCTTCCGGCTGATATTCATTTGCAAAAATACAACATACTGGGTCAACCCCAAAACCTTGATTATTTTTGAAATTATCTATTGCTTCCATAAACTTCCCATCACCTATTATTTTGTAATATAGACGCATCAACTCAACTTTTTCTGAAAATTTTTCAATAATAAAAATTTCCTCACTCATAACAAACACTCCTTTAATATTTAATCTAGAACTGGTAAGAAATTCGAAATCTCTCCTGTATTTTTGTCTTTAAAGCCCTTAAACTTCAAATGTTTCCCATTTACATTGACATACCCTTCTACTAAATCACTAGGTGACCTACCTCCACCTTGATTTTACTATTATTACTAAAATTTTCTTCCATAGCTTCTCTGCCCAACTTCAATACCTGTTCATCAGAAAAAACTTTTGGGTCACAGCTTGATTAATAACCTTAACCTGTTTACCAAAGTTATCTAAAATAAACTTCTCAAAATTGTCAAGATTGTGACCACCTTTTATTCCAATGTTTGGTTTTTCTTTGAAGCCCTCTACTTCGATTAGATGTGTATCATGACCCTTTTTAAAAGTAACATCTTTAACCGTACCCTTATCCTCAGCAGGCTTTTTATTCGAGCCATTTTGTGATGGTTGGGTATTAGACGGTTTCGGACTTGGAGTTGTTGTGTTTCTTCCAACTGTTCCTGTATCCTCTATGTATCTAACGCCTACATCTGCTCCTGCTCCTGCTAACTCCCGCTGCTGTGGTGGTCGCAGGATCTGACGCAGTTGCTGTTTGACTTCGGCTACTTTGGATTGTATCTGGGTTTTCACGTTCACTACTTGCTTTTTGACTTTGTCTACTACACTTCCTACTGGACATTTCAGCGCTTTTTGAACACCTTCAGTGACACTCTTAACTACCCCGGCACCTTTATTTACTAATTTTCCGCCTGTTGCCGCCCAGCCCGCAAACGGAATCATCGCGCCAAAGGAAAGGGCCGCATTGACCTTGTCACCTCTGGCCAGATAAATAATGCCATTCACGCCATCCGCTATTTCACCGACACCTGGGATTAACCCTACAATATCTAATCCTACTTGGATCGTATTCAACATATTTTTAGGTTTTACAGCATTTTTCACTGCTTTGGTCGTTGCTTGTGTAGCTTTTTTCACCACTGGTAGTACCTTTTCCTTCACTACCTGCTTCGTTTGTTTGACAGCGGCCTTTACCTGTTGCTTGGCTTTTGTCACAGCTGCCTTTGCTTTTTTCACAACCTTTTTCGTGGTCAGGACCGCTTTTTTAATGGCCTTCTTCGCCCTTTTTCACTTTCCTAACAGGGTTAATAAATGAGACTGCTGCATCAAAATTTTCTTTAATTGGCGCATTTGCATCATACAATATGAGATAATCCTCAATAAACAGAGCATATGACATTTTGGAGCCTAGCATCCATGTCTGTTTAGATTCAGTACGCTCGCCGTATTGTCCATACCATTCTGCACATATTGTAAAAGCACATGTTGCCCAAGCAAAAAAAGAAATCACAGTTTCAACTCTTACGTTAAAAGCTATGATTTCCTCAATTCTTAGGATGCAATTCTTTTCAAGTTCTTGATAGTGAGCTAAATAAATTATTCGTAACCAACTTCAATTGTAATATTTTGATAATTTCTATTGTTTAATTACGGTTTTAAATTAAGAATATATTCAATTCTTGATTTAGCACCAAAGCTCGATTCAATAACCTTATAATCTTCAGTCCCCATTAATTGTATACATTTATTTATATCTTGCAATAACTGTTCTATATCTTCTTTATTAGCATCATCTTTAAATTCATTACTATTGATATAAAAACCTAAATTTTCATATATAAAATCTGGTATTTCTTTAAGCTTAAAACACTCAATTGCAACACAAATATAATATGCAGCTTTTGTAAAAGCATTATAATTTAGCTCTCTCCAATCTTCTTCAAATACTTTTGCTGCAGATTGTGATGCCGTAAATCCATCATCTTCTATATATTCTTCAAAACTATATACAACAGAATCTTTAATACTTTCATAATCAACATTATTATTCATAGCATATTCCACCTTAAATCAGTTTTGCCGTTTTGTCATTATGCCTATAATCTCTGAATCAGATTCAAAATTTTATATATTGTCAAATTCCGTTTCTCTTGCTAAATTAGTTTGTGTTTCGATAATTTAATTACCCTACCTTTATTCGCTTCATCAGGTTTACTATTCGAGCCATTTTTGATGGTTTCGGACTTGGAGTTGTTGTCTCTCTTCCATATGTTCTTGTATCCTTTATTCTCCAACGTTCACACCTGCTAACTCCATCTGTGGAGATCCCAGTTGACGCAGTTGCTGTTTGACTTCGTCTACTATTGTATCTGCGTTTTCACGTTTGGGACTTGCTCTTTTACACTGCCTAAGAGACCTTTATTCGCATTTTGAACACTTTTAGTGATGCTCTTAACTACGTCGGCACCTTTTTCCCTAATTCCCCAACAGTCGCCACACTGCCCACCACTGGAATCATTGAATCGGCTACACTAAGTTGGACATAAAAAATAAGGGCTAGTACACTTAGACTACCAACTTAAAGGAGCGTGCAACTATGTCACGTCAACGTCGAACTTTTACATCTGAATTTAAATTGCAATTAGTAAAACTTTATGAAAATGGAAAATC